>PBMU01000058.1 GCA_002722775.1 Rhodospirillaceae bacterium | reverse complement strand
GGACGAAATTGATACCGCGACCGCAATCCTCGATCAGGCGCTCAGCGAGTCACTTGATACGCTCGTAAGGCAGAACTGAGGAGATCGCCATGCATGTTGTCATCTTCGAGGTGGAACCGAATGCCGAGGGCAGGGAAGAGTATCTCGAGATTGCGGCAACGTTGCGGGCGGAACTCGAGACCGTCGAAGGGTTCATCTCCATAGAACGGTTCCAGAGCTTAGTTGAGCCATGCAAGTTGCTCTCGCTGTCGACTTGGCGCGATGAGGCGGCGATCAAGAACTGGCGCGATCGGGCTTCACACAAAACAGCCCAGGATAAGGGACGCAAATCTTTATTCGAACACTATCGGATCCGTGTCGCTCGGGTGGTGCGAGACTATGAGCTTGATACATCGCCCTGGATTTGATGCCCACCCGTACTATGTAGGCAGTAATGAGTAACAGAGAAACGAATTCGCTTGGTGGACGGATGCGTCGCTACGCCAAGGTGACCGGAGCCGTTGGGGGGATGGCCTTTCGTGTCGCCGGACAGCGCTATCTTGGGCTCGATTTTGGGCATCGGGATCTGCCAGTTGACCTAAAGGAGGCGCTCGGTGGTCTGAAGGGGCCGCTGATGAAGGTCGCCCAAATACTGGGAACTATTCCAGACGCCCTGCCACAAGAGTATCTCGACCAATTGCGCCAGCTCCAGGCTAACGCGCCGAGCATGGGGCGGTTGTTCGTGCGCCGACGTATGCGCGCGGAATTGGGCGAGGATTGGGCCTCGCACTTCGCCGAGTTCGATGAGACCGCGGTCGCTGCGGCTTCACTCGGACAGGTGCATTGGGCACGTTCGCTCGACGGTCGGGCTCTCGCTGCCAAGCTCCAGTATCCGGACATGAGCTCGATAGTCGAAGCGGACCTGAATCAGCTGCGTTTCGTTATCTCTATTTATGAACGTTATGACAAGGCAATCCAGGCCTCCGAAATATATGAAGAGCTGGTCGCGCGCATGCGCGAGGAATTAGATTATCAACGTGAAGCTGCGCATATGAGGCTCTATCGCGTGATGCTGAAGGGCGAAACAAGCATTCACGTTCCCGAGCCCATGGCTGATCTTTCGACTGACCGGCTTTTGACGATGACATGGCTCAATGGCGAGCCACTTTTGGCATTCATTGCCGCTAACAAGGATATTGAGCTGCGCAACCGCGTGGCGTTCAATATGTTCCGGGCCTGGTATGTACCATTTTACAGATATGGCGTGATCCACGGCGACCCACATCTTGGTAACTACAACTTTCGCCAGAATGGCGATGTGAATGTTCTCGATTTCGGCTGTATTCGTGTGTTTCGGCCCGACTTTGTTAAGGGCGTGATCGACCTCTATCACGGACTTTCCGACGAGAACGAGGAACTGGTTGTCGAGGCTTACCGGGTCTGGGGGTTTTCCAACCTAGACCGCGGGACTATTGAGGTGCTGAACCACTGGGCGCGTTTCGTCTACGCACCACTCATGGAGGACAAGACCCAGCGTATCCAGGAAACCAACACAGGTGTTTACGGGCGTGAGGTCGTGGAGAAAGTACATTCCGAACTCCGGCGGCTAAATGGTGTCCGCCCTCCCAGGGAGTTCGTTCTGATGGACCGTGCTGCCATCGGCCTGGGTTCAGTATTTTTGCACTTGGGCGCCGAGATCAACTGGTATCGACTGTTCCACGACTTGATCGAGGATTTCGACCTTGACGCGGTCGGTGACCGACAAGCCTCGGCTATGGCCTCCGCTGAGGTTTCAGAACCGGCGTGACCGATTGTTTAGCTCCCGTGTTGCTCTAGGCCCGGGAACCAGTGATTCAGGCCGCGCTCACCTGGTCATCCGCATTTGGAATAACCGCAGGATGTGCATAGGTCGCAGCCCTCTTGGCGTAGCACACTCGAGATGCCACATTTTGGACATTGGCTTCGAGCCCGGCCCTTCAATCCCGCCACTTTGTTCTGGGCATTGAAATCTAGTTCCAGCGTATCTGGGTTTCTCAAGAACTCGATGTCAATCATGTGTTGCTCGATGACGCCCCCGATCGCGGCCAAAAGAGAGGGAACATAGCGTTTGTTCATCCACGCCCCGCCGCGGGGATCAAATACGGCCTTCAATTCCTCAACTACGAATGAGACGTCGCCTCCGCGTCGGAACACCGCACTGATCATGCGCGTCAAGGCTACGGTCCAGGCATAATGCTCCATATTCTTAGAGTTGATGAAGATCTCAAAGGGTCGGCGCCGACCGTCCTGGAGGATGTCGTTCAGAGTGATGTAGATCGCGTGGTCGCTTTCTGGCCATTTGATCTTGTATGTCTTTCCTGGCAGTTCTGTCGGCCGGTCGATAGGCACCGCCACCTGCACCACGTTACCTTTGACAACACCCGTGGTGGAAGTCTTGGGACCTCTCGCAAACACTGGAACAGGGGGCTCGGCCGGAGGCACGCCCTGCGCTTCCGGTTCGTCACGGTTCACTGCTAGGACCGCGCCCGTTACTGGGTTTGGTCTGTAGGTGGTGCAGCTTTTGCAGCCGTATTCGAAGGCTGTGCGGTAAACTTCCTTGAATGCTTCAAACGAAATATTCTCCGGGCAGTTAATGGTCTTCGAAATTGAGCTGTCGATGTATTTTTGTATGGCTGCTTGCATGGCCACGTGGTCCTCAGGCCGCAGGGTTTGGGCGTCAATAAAGGCCTTGGTCAGTGGCGTGTTTTCCCCCTTTAGGCGCCGGTAGACCCTGTAGGCGTAGTCCGTCACAGGTTCTACACGTTTGGTTCCGTCTGCCTCCAGAACCGTGCGTTCGTAGCTGAAGGCGAAAACTGGCTCCAGGCCGGAGGAGACATTGTCGGCCAGTAGGGAGATAGTTCCGGTCGGTGCGATTGACGTAAGTAGCGCATTCCTAATTCCATGCTCGGCGATACCGTCGCGGATGTCCCTGGGCAATTCGGCAATGCATTCGGCTGCTAGGTAGGACTGTCGGTCAAAGAGAGGAAACGCTCCCTTTTCGCGTGCGAGTTCGACTGACGCACGGTAGGCAGAATCCCTGATTAGGCAAAGCCAGGACTCGACCAGTTGGATCGACTCGACTGAACCGTAGCGCGCACCACATAAGATGAGCGCGTCGGCAAGTCCCGTAACGCCAAGCCCTATGCGCCGCTTGTCTTGCGCCTCCTCGCGCTGTTCAGGCAAGGGGAAGCCGGAGATGTCGACCACATTGTCCATCATGCGCACGGCAAGTGGAATAATTTCTTCGAGGGCGTCAAGATCGAGCGCGGCGTTGGGCTCGAACGGATGTTTGACGAAGCGCGTGAGATTGATCGAACCCAACAAGCATGCGCCATAGGGTGGTAGTGGTTGCTCGCCGCAGGGATTTGTTGCTGAGATGGTTTCGCAATAGGATAAATTGTTCTGTCGGTTGATTCGGTCGATGAAGATCACACCCGGCTCGGCCATCGTGTAAGTCGATCGCATTATCGCGTCCCATAGTGCTCGGGCTTCGACCGTTTTGTATGTCCTCCCGTCAAAAACGAGGTCCCATGGCTGACCGGCTTGTAAAGCGTCCATGAACAGGTCAGTGACTAAGACTGAGAGGTTGAACATGCGTAGGCGCTTGGGGTTGCTCTTGGCCTCGATGAAAGATTCAATGTCCGGATGATCACAACGCAGGGTGGCCATCATCGCACCGCGCCGCGAGCCAGCACTCATGATCGTGCGGCACATAGAATCCCAAACGTCCATGAAAGAAAGTGGACCAGACGCATCTGCTCCTACCCCCCGGACGGGTGCACCTTTTGGTCTGAGCGAGGAGAAATCGTACCCGATTCCTCCCCCCTGTTGCATGGTCAGAGCCGCCTCGCGCAGCGCGGCGAAAATCCCGGATAAGTCATCCGGAATGGCTCCCATCACAAAGCAGTTGAAAAGTGTTACTGCGCGACCCGAACCGGCACCAGCTATTATACGGCCGGCCGGTAGAAAGCGAAAATTCTGGAGCGCGCCAAAAAAGTTCTCTTCCCAGAATTCAGGCTCAGCTTCGACTGAAGCAAGTGCGCGGGCGACGCGCCTCCAAGTGTCCGAGATGGTGCGGTCGACTGGAGTTCCGCCGGGACCCTTCAGGCGGTATTTTTGGTCCCAAATCTGACCCGAAATGGGCACCATGCCTTGCATTGGTAGTGTCCTTAATTGTTGGTTCTGTTTTCGTTCTTAAAGGCCAACATGGCAAGTTAGGCTAGTTCTGCATAGAATCCAAAGTGGAACCGTTGATCTCGCATTAATGTTCGTCTGGTCTGTCTCCCATCAGGTCCGAGTTACCCTGACGGCCATCGCTCAAGTGCCCCAAATGTGCCTGCAATGAGCAGCTTGTGATATTCGGTCCAGAGCAACTTAAACGATCCGGGCCATTGCCATAATGTGTCCAACATCAGTGTGTCTGAAACTACGGGGTAGGAGATGATCTTGATATGGGGCATCAACTGATAAAGTTCAAACAGACTGCGCGGCATATGGTAATTACTGGTCACTAGTAGCATGGTGCGTGCCTTTCGGCTCTTGATCCACTTGGCCGTCTCAACCGCATTTCCCCGCGTGTCCTTGGCCTCGAAGCCCAACTCGACGCAACATGAGAGTAATTGGTCGGAAATCTCAACATCCTCTTTCTTTGCTAGGGCCTGCAAGTCGACACGCCGTACGTCTGAGAACACGCCGGAGATGAATAACGTCTTGGCTCGTCCATCAATCAGCAGTTGGAACCCGGCGGCAACACGTTTAGTTCCACCGGTTAGCACCACCACGGCGTCGGCGTTAGCCCCGGATTGATTGATTTCTCTCGGAACGGCGGCGACATAGCGTACAAATCCGATCGACCAGACGAAGGGTACCAGGACCGCCAATGCCACTAAGGTCCGACATAGTACCTGTACGGTTTTGCGCCGAAGGCCGGGCTCTTCTGACATATTCAAGAAATTCGCCGTAGTGCGATCGTAGCGGCCAACCGGGCGGTGATCATAGTCAAGATCGTAAAACCGATCGGTACGCAGGCTACTATTCCCCAGTCCTCGATGTCGAAGGGAAGAGCCGGAACGACTTCGAGCGTTGCCGAAGAGCCGTCGACTGGGCTCGCATCGATTGAAAGGCTCGCTATGGCGAAGATGGTGGCGGTGGCGAAAGCGGCGCCGAAGATGCACGCTGGCAGAGTTGCCGAGAGGACATGGCCTTGGAATTGGCGTGCCACGTAGCTATCCCCAGCGCCCATAAGATGCAAGAGCCCGATGATATTGCGATTCGCTGAGACACCGGAGAGCACCGCGAAGATGACAGAGACTAGCGCGACAGTGCTAACCAGCAGTACGATTATCCAGCCACCTCGATTGACGGCGTTTGTAAGTGCGGCAACGCGGGTTATCCAGCTCCGATGGTCTTCCGCCACCGTTCCTGGCGCCGCTTGGTTCAGGCGCGCGCGTAAAGCCGCTAGATCATTGATGCCCGACGCCAGAAACTTAAGATCAATCAAAGTCGGTAGCTCGAGGTCAGCGGTCAGATCCTTTCCGAGCCATGGTTCAAGCAACGTACGTCCATTATCCTGCTTAATCAGGTCCACGTCGCGGATACCCGGCGTAACTCTCAGGACGGCAAGCACCGCAGCCAGCCTTGTTTTCTTGCCGCCCAAGAGCGTGGGGCTGTCGGGTTCTGGCACCTGAATTGTCACCACGCCGTTAAGGGCACTGGTCCAGCGTTTTGAGATTGCTTGGGCATACAGCGCGCCAACTGAGGCGAGCACAGCCATATAAACCATCGAGCCGATCATCCAACCGAGAAACACAGCCGAACCACGCCGGTTGACCATTCGTTCGTTTTGACGACCCCAGTTCACGGTCCGCACCTCATTGTGTATCGTTCTGGTTAAGGCTTTGGCGTGTTCTTGCGTTGGGCTTCCGGCTACCTTCTAGCCTTTTCAAATGGCCCTCTTCAAGATGAAGGCGGGCATGAGGAAATCGTGAGACCAACGCATCGTTGTGGGTCGCGACAATGACTGTCGTTCCGGCCCGGTGCAACTCCTCGAATAGATATAGCAGGCGATGGGCGATCCGGTCGTCCACGTTGCCGGTCGGTTCATCAGCTAGAAGGAGGGTCGGCTGGGCTATGACTGCGCGAGCGATGGCAACCCGTTGTTGCTGACCGCCTGAGAGCGTGCGCGGTAGAGCATTCAGATGTTCGGCTAGGCCGACCCAGTCGAGAAGTTCTGGAACGTGCCGGCGGATTACGGACTCGCGTGTTCCCGCAATCCTAAGAGGCAGTGCTACATTCTCGCGAACGTTCAGATGCTCGATCAATCGGAAGTCCTGGAACACGATGCCGATACGCCGGCGCACGCGGGAAATTTCGTCTCGTGACAGTGTTCTAGTGTCGCGGCCGAACAAGACGACCCGGCCGCGACTTGGCAATAAGGCCAGATAGATCATCCGTAATAGCGACGATTTGCCGGCTCCGCTCTTCCCGGTCATGAAATGAAACGAGTTCGGGTCGAGTTCGAAGTGTACACCGTGTAGGACCGGTGGCCCTATTGTATAGCGCATCTCGACGTCTTCGAAACGTAACACCAAAACTGGCCTTTCTACATTAAGCTGCGTCATCCGATCCGTACGACCCAGCACCTTGAACTAGAGGGCATTCGCCCTCTCACCCTGGGAGCATTTCAGAAGCGACGGATTATGCCCAGTCCATTTTCCGACCGTCGCCGATTATGGGGGTCTAGAGCGTTATCGTATTAACCGCTATGATACTAATGTGGCGGCCTCGTGCGCCCGAACGCGACCATGGCGGTGGTGATGCGAATAGAATGTCCAGAATGTTCAATGGCCTTCAACGTTCCGGACGGCGCAATCAAGGCCAAGGGGCGCAAACTGCGATGTAGCCGCTGCGAGCATCAGTGGACCCAATATCCCACATTGACCGATCAGAAACCCCAAAAAAAGAAACCTCAGACAGAGGCACTCAACGGCGGGGAACCGGATGCGGCTCCAAGCCAGGAAGCTGGTAGTCCCGCTCTGGAGGAAGGTGGTGAACGACCGGATGCTCATCTGGAAGAAAATCAAGATCCGCCGACTTTCGATACTCTTGATGGGGACATTGTTGAAGACGACGGCCTCGAGCCTTTTGACGCGCCACCCATCGGTCGTCGACTGCTGCTTGGCAGTGCCACCCAGAGACTCCGCCAGTCCTCAATCATCACTATTGCGGCCCTCCTTTTGTTTATGATCGTGATCCCCTTGGGCCTGGTTTTTTCACGCGCATCCCTCGTCTCGGTCATGCCGGGGTTCTCGCCTGTGTTCGACGCGATTGGCCTGCATGTTCCAGTTACGGGCGAGCATCTAGTGATCCAGAACGTTGGCGTCTGCCGTAAGGTCGAGGGCGAGGTCGAAGTTATGCTGATCAAGGGCGAGATCCATAACGATTCCGATACCATGCAACCCATGCCGGTGTTGCGCGGCACAATCGAGGATGCCAACGGGAATCCATTGCAGAGTGCGCCCTACACCGTCGAGGCGGCCATCTTAGTGCCGGGCGACACTGTCGAATTTAGATACCAAATTCCCCGACCAAACCCGCTTGCGGCACAGGTGACCATCACTTTTTCTGATGATCAACGCCAGTCTGACTTTGGATATTGAGGGGTTTGACCACGAGAATATATTTGGCTCCGCCATGGACATTCATAGGCGATTATTTCAGCGGCTTTTTTTAGAGAGCTATCTTATCCGAGATCAGTATTCCTACGATCCCCTGCTTGCGCCAGAGGAGCTTGGACCGCCAGTTCACAGGGAGGGGTCTGGCCATTTATGGGCAGCCTTCAGCCTGGTGCGGCTCTTGGTTATTATTCTTTAAATGTAAGGTTTGAAAACATTCTAAATAACAAGATAGTAACCCTATCATCTTGTGGGCTAGAACATAGATCTGGAAACATAGTGCTCAAAAGCGGCGCAGCAGTCGGTTGATATATTCAAGTTCGAGAGCTGGTCGGGAGCGATCATTGGAACGTTGGCGCAACTCGTCGAAGATTTGCCGTGCCTTTTGGATAGCGGACGCCTCAGGGATGTCGATCGTGGTTTGGTCGTAATTTCCACGTCCATCGCGCCGCCGGTTCAACGGATCATGATCTAATTTTCTGCTGCGGTGTATGCCAAACACCTGCTGGTTGGGTCTGTCCCGTCCGTTGGTGTGTTGTTCGCGAAGCATATCAGAAAGCACCTGCCCACCTTCGCGCATTTGGCCAATTGCATCAGTCTGCGGGCCTGTGGCGTCACGAGGCTGGTCCTTTTTCAATGCTCCAGCCGCTTTTCTCATGGAACGCTCGGCTCGACCGAAACCGTTGTGTGTTCCATTTATGCTCTCTGAAAGTTCTCGAATGAATGCACTCAACGCTCGACGAAGCTGTTCCTGCATTTGGGCTAATTCTTTTGGGCTCATTTGGCTGAACTTATCCGGGTCGGTAGGGCGGCGCAGCTCGAACTTAGACGGCCCGCTACTCCATTTTTGTAGTCCGTTCCCAAACTCGGTGGCATGCTCCTGTCGATAGCTCTTCAGCCCTCTCGAGTTTCCATCTTGCCTGTGTTGATTGCCTTGTTGTTGGTGTTGCTGAAAGGTCTTATCTAATAGTTCTTGCTGGCGCCGGGTCAGCTCATTCAACTGGCGCATCATCGTTTGTAACGCGCGCCGCTGAGGTGATGCGTGCCGCTGGCCTACGCGCATATTTTCCATTATTTGCTGAATGCGCGACAGCATCTCGCGTGCGGCGTCTCGGGCCCCGCCCTCAACCATCATTTGCGTTTGGTCGACAAGGTTCAGAAGATCTTGATGGCGGAGTTCGTTCTCCTGGGGGAACTGTCGAATGTCTTCGGATCGTTGCTGACCAGCTGTGGTCTGGGCCAGTTTGACCATGGCCTCGAGGTACTTGTCGATGGCGGCTCTCAACTGTCCCATTAGCTTTTCAACCTGATCGTTCGACGCGTTGCCGGCTAAGGCCTTCTGGAGTTGTTTCTGCAGTTCGCGAAGTCGCTGCGCAGCGAGAGAAAGTTCCCCGTCCTCGATCCGGAGGGCGGTTCCCCAAAGCAGATCGATGACTGATGCGTCCTCTGATCCGTCTCCATTGAGACCTAGGCGAAGGGCAGCCGACTTCAAAACGATGAACGCAACCAAGTCGTGTTCGTAGCTCTGCGGGCTTGCAGCGATGGCCATTATCATGCTGGCGATATTTTGGCGTTGAGTGCCATGGAAAATGAGCCGCTTGCGCTGTTCAATCACAGCGCGGGCAACGGGATGATGGAAAACGCGTTCTGGCAAGATCATCTTGATTGATTCCGAGAACCCGTTCTGGTTGATCTTGTCGGTCGCACGAAGCCGGATACCTACCGGATGGCCGGCCCACGGATGTGGCGTTAGGTTGGCGAGGCTGTGCCCGTTGGCGTTGCCTTTGTGACTAGGCGGCAGGGACATCGGGATTATGATCCGTTCCTCTCCCGCATCTTCACCCTGTTCATCTAGTAGTGTTATCAGGGCCTCCGCTTTGGCGACGCCATGATCGTCCCTGGCCTCGTAGCGGATCAATAGACTATCGCGTTGGGTGCGGGTTGGATTTTCCTTGAAAGTGATCTCGGGTGGAAGATCGGGAACGATGTTAAGTGTCCAACTCGCCATCTCGGTTTGGTTTCTGCGCACGGATAGCCGGACGCAGTCTCTGAGCTCGGCCTTAAGCCGGTAGCTACGCGGACCAATAGTCTCGAAACCGAGGGTCTTAATCCCGGCCGTGGTGGTCTCGATCGCCAGCACGGGCTCGCTAGTTCCACCAGTGACGGCCGCCAGTACCGTGCTAGTTGCGGGCACCGTGATGACCTCGAGTGTCGTGGCAGGGGCATCAATCTGGGTCTTCCGCGATAACAAGAATGGCGGGCGCCCTGTATAGCCAGGCGGACTGATCCATACGTCGAGATTCGTGCCCGCAGGTGATTCAGGGATGGAGAAACTGGGTATCACGGCGGCTGTCAGACGTTCCAGTGGATTGGTCCAGGCTACGACGACACCGACAATCAGAGCGATTCCGATAGGGGCTCGAATAGCGAAACGGTCGAGCGTGGAAAGAATCGGTTGGGGTGGGCCGACCTTGAGCTTGCGCAATGTGACCAAAACACGACGGTGATGAGCATCCCATAGGCGTCTCGTGCGGTGATCCGCCGAGTTTTCTAGATTATCCGAGAGCGCGGTCAAGGGTCGATGTTCAAGGCCGCTGGATGCCTCTAAACGCCTATTTATGGCATTTGAGTTGGGCGGACGGAACTTGACCACTGCGTAACCCAACGCCCAAAAGAAACTGGCAAGCACTACCGCGAGGATGGTGGCATGAAACCATCCGCCAAACCAGGTGCCAAGTTTCTGTGGGACCTCGAGCAGCGCGATAGCTACGGCGATACCAACCACGCCGACGGCCGGCGTGGCGGATAGCCAGAACGCTTCCCACAGAAGCACAAGCCAAGTGATCAGGCGTTTGGTTTTTAGCCTCTTCGTATCAGAAAGATGGACGAATCTTGACATGGGGTGCCATTGGTTTATCGCACTTCGCCAGTTTTTGTGGGGGCCCCATCAACTAGTTACCATGCTTGTACTTGGCAATACCTTGAGTTCATTTTCTGGGCGGAATTGTCACGTCACCCGACCAGGCGGTCAAGTCCCTTACTGGGGTTCACCGGCGATCTGCCAGGGAGAGAATGCCTCAAGGCGCATTGCCTCTTCCACGCTCTGTCGCTGGCGGACAATAGAGAAATCACCGCCCCGAACCAGTACTTCAGGTATCAGCGGCCGACTGTTGTAGGTTGAAGACATCGCTGCTCCATAAGCCCCGGCGCCCATGATCACCAACAAATCACCTTCTGTAACGTCAGGTAATTTGCAATTTTTAGCTATATAGTCACCGCTTTCACAGATCGGGCCAACAAGATCGCAGCGCTTGAGAGTTTCTTCAGGTTTCCCTGTTCGAGCGACCGTCATGATTTCGTGTGTGGCCTCGTATAGGGCCGGCCGCAGCAGATCGTTCATGGCGGCGTCTGCGATCACAAAACGCTTTTCTGCACCGCGTTTCACGTAGATCACCCGAGTTACCAAGATCCCAGCGTCGCCAACTAAGGAACGTCCGGGTTCCACTGAGAGACGACAATCGAGGTCGCTTACACATTCGCAGACGATGCGTGCATAGGATTCCAAATCCGGGGGGGTGTGAATTCCGTAAGAAATGCCGATCCCACCACCAAGATCCAAATGGTCCACGGCGTGGCCGAGCCGGCGCAATTCCAGGGTCATTTCACGCATGCGAACATATGCATGGCGAAAGGGGTTGAGATTGGTAAGCTGTGAACCGATATGCATTGATAGACTGGTGAGCGATACACCAGGAAGGGTGTCGGCCAATGCAAACATTTTTGGTGCGTTTTCTATGTCGATCCCGAACTTATTTTCCTTTCGTCCCGTTGTGATCTTGGCATGGGTACGGGCATCCACGTCCGGGTTGATCCTGAGCCCAGCCTTTGCAACTAGACCGAGCGATACCGCCACCGAATCCAGGGCCTCTAACTCGGCTTCAGATTCGATATTGACCTGGAAAATCCCAATCCGAAGTGCATCGGTGAGTTCCTCACGGGTCTTTCCCACGCCAGCAAAGACGATACGTGAAGCTGGAACACCGGCAGTTATAGCACGCCGTATCTCGCCGATTGACACCACCTCTGCGCCGGCACCCGCTTTGGCGAGGGTGTGAATGACGGCCAAGTTGGAGTTCGCCTTAACAGCATAATAGATATCGACTTTTAGTCTGGCGAGTGCGGCTTCATATGCCTGATAGCGCTCTACCATAGAGGCACTAGAATAGCAGTAGAATGGGGTGCCAACGTCTTCGGCGATGGTTGGTACCGGAACGTCCTCGACATGCAGCAGGTCATCACGATGCGAAATGAATGTCATGACTCCGAATTTCCTCGCGAACTACTGGGTCGGGTAGGATTTGGGGTAGGTGATGGGGATTTCGGCTGTGGGCTTGGGCTTGCCGCGTTTTCCACAGGCCATCTGAGGCTGGGTTAGTGCGGTGAGCACGAGGCAAACAAGCACAAAACGTAACGTGCGGGTTCTCATTTGGTGTGCCTGTTTAAACTGAATCGTTCGCGAGCGGCCCTGGCGGCGGCACGGACGTTATCGGGTGCGGTCCCGCCGAAACTAGTTCGGCTGGCCACCGAACGTGCCGGATCTAGTACCGCATAGACCTCGCCTGTAATTCGGGGTTCGATTGCTTGCAGGTCATCGAGATCCAGTTGTTCGAGTCGGAGACCTTTATCCTCAGCGACTTTTACTACCGCGCCGGTAACGCGATGTGCGATCCGAAATGGCATGTTGAGGGTACGAACCAGCCAATCGGCAAGATCGGTCGCCGTGGTGAAGCCAAGATCGGTGGCGGCACGCATGGCTTTGGCATTCGCCGACATGTCCTGGATCATACAAACGGAGGCGGCGATGCAGAGCTCTAGTGTATCAGCGGCGTCGAAAAGGGGTTCTTTGTCTTCTTGCATGTCCTTACAGAAGGCGAGCGGAAGACCCTTCATCATCACTAAAAGTGCGTTTAAGGCCCCAATGATCCGCCCGCATTTGCCTCGTACAAGCTCGGCTGCATCTGGGTTTCGCTTCTGCGGCATGATTGAGCTTCCAGTGGTAAACGCGTCGGTTAGCTTGATGAAGTTGAACTGAGCACTGGTCCAATTCACAATTTCCTCGGAAAACCGTGAGAGGTGGATTGCACATATGGACGATGCCGCCAGGAATTCCAGTGCAAAATCCCTGTCGGACACGGAGTCTAGCGAATTAGCAGTTGGACCGTTGAAACCGAGCGCCACCGCCGTTTGATTGCGGTCGATCGGAAAAGATGTGCCGGCTAGCGCGGCTGAGCCGAGTGGGCACTCATTCAGGCGGCTCCGACAGTCTCCGAAACGCCCTCTGTCGCGTCCGACCATCTCGACGTAGGCCATCAGATGATGACCGAAAGTGATCGGCTGGGCTGCCTGAAGATGGGTAAAGCCAGGCATTACCACGTCGGCATTCCGCTCCGCCTGATCGATCAGCGCCGTTTGTAGTGCCGCCAAGGCCGAATCTATGTGGTCGATCGTTTCACGCACCCACATCTTAAAGTCAGTCGCAACTTGATCGTTACGCGATCGGGCAGTGTGCATTCGTCCAGCTGTGTCACCGATCAGTTCGGTAAGCCTCGCTTCGACATTCATGTGGATGTCTTCCAACGCGCGCGAGAATGTAAATTGTCCTTCGGCAATTTCGCGCTCAACCCGGTCTAGACCTCTCGCGATGTCGCTCCCATCTTGGTGCGAAATTACGCCTTGGTTTACGAGCATGGCGGTGTGCGCCCTGGACCCCGCGATGTCCTGGGCGTAGAAGCGCTGATCGAAGTCAATTGATGGATTGATCTGTTCCATCACCTCTGAGGGCCCAGCACGGAATCGCCCGCCCCATATGCTACTAGGCTTGGTGTTGGAGGTGGGGTCGTCCCGGGTAGTGGTGTCGGTCATCTTGAGGAGCTTTCAGGTGCGCGTCGTTGTTTCGAGTTTGGTGTGGTCCTTGGCCTTGGTGTTTCTTTTGGCAGGTCTGGGGACTTGGGACCGGGCGAAAGCTGAACCGCCAATCTCCGGCGACATGATCAAATATATTTCCCTCGGCGATCCAGTCTCGGTCCCGGAGACCTCGTTCATAGGCCCGGATGGACAATCCATCAAGCTCGCCGATTTTTTGGGACGAATAGTGTTGATCAACTTTTGGGCGACTTGGTGTGCGCCATGCATCCGGGAGTTGCCAGAAATTGATCAATTGCGGATTGCGATCCCGGGTGAAGACCTCGAAGTGATGCTGATCTCGATCGACCGGGGTGGGGCCGAAGTGTATCAGCCGTTTCTGGAGAAGATTGGTGTCTATAATATCAAGTCCGGGAGTGACCCTAGGGCGAAACTGCTGCGGGCGATGAGGGCGCCCGGCATTCCCTTTACGGCGCTGATCGATAGAGAGGGCCGAATGGTGGGAAAACTGATTGGTAACGCAAGGTGGGGGTCTGCAGAGGCGCAAGCGTTGATAAAACATTATCTAGAATTTGGAAAATGATTCACAGACCGTTCCTTGTGGGCCGGTTTTGGAATATAGTTGTTAGTAGATCTCGAGCTAAAGGAGAGAGTGTTGTACACCGTCGTTTTTCAGGGCATGAAAAGCGCGGTGAACCTTTTGTTCCTCTTTGGACTGTCATGGGCGGTTGAGGCCTGGGCTGCGCCTGAAAAGTCGATACACTTCCCGATCGCAACTGGGTCCGTTACCGGAACGTACTATCCTATTGGTACCTTAATCGCGCGCATTATTTCGCATCCCCCGGGTTCAATGGATTGTGAAGATGGTGATAATTGCGGAGTGCCAAATCTAATTGCGACCGCTCAATCCTCTCAGGGATCGGTTTCGAACGCCCGCGCTATCCAAGATGGAAGAGCGCTCTCTGATTTTAGCCAAGCCGATGTCGCGAATGATATGACGAAAAGTGAGGGGGCGTTCACCGGCATGCCTCCATTGGACAAGGTTCTGGCGCTTGCCAATCTCTACCCGGAAAGCATGCAGTTGGTGGCGCGCGTGGGATCAGGAATTCATGGGATTACCGACCTGGTCGGGAAGCGAGTGTCGATGGACCGGCTGGGCTCCGGAACCCGGCTTGTGGCTGGCATCGTTCTCGCGGCTCATGATATTGACGAAGGATCTCTGAATCTTGTTCATAGCACGCCGGACCAGGCGATAAGTCGAATGAGGCGTGGCGAATTCGATGCCTTCTTCATCGTTGCGGGCACCCCGACATCGGCCGTCGAGTCGCTCACCAGAGATGGGATCGCTACGGTTTTACCTCTACTTGAGGAACGGATTAGGTCGATCCTGTCAGCACATCCGTTTTTTAGCCGATCGACAATTCCTAAGGGGGTTTATAAGGGTGTAGGATCTATCACGACTATCGCGGTGGGCGCGCAGTGGTTGGTCTCGGCTGATGCTCCGGTCGATCTTATCAACGCGGTCTGTCGTGCGTTGTGGAGTGAGAAACGCGGGCGGCATTGGATCAAGACCATCCGCAGGGTCGGCATATCACACTCGAAACCGCGCTGAATGGAATCACGGTGCCACTCCATCCTGGGGCGGATCGTTGCTACCGCGATCTTGGCATCCTGAAGTAATTGAAAGCATTCCTGTCCCCCCAAATGAGCGCCACGGGCCGGGTATTCTGGCCCGTGGCAGAGGGGTCTTGGTAGTACTTAAACCGATGGGTCAGTGAAGTGTGACATTTTCAACGATCGCTGAGGTGTGACCGTGAATGTGTTGACGTATGGCGGGTTCCAGGGCATGGACATTATAATTGGCCGGGGCCATGGAGGTGATTTCGCTGGCCCTCAGCGTCGCCCGTAGGGAGTCGGCGAAGCCGCTTTCGTTTCCGGCGATATCGGATACTGACTTCGACAACAACTGGAGGGCCTTTTTAGTTACCGTTCTAGTCATGATGCTCATCCTTCCTTCTAAAGGATTATGTAGAGAGCATTTACGTAAAAATTTACCAAAATGCAAGAAGAAAATACCGTTGGTTGGAAAAAATTCCCCCATCCCCCAGAAGTCTGGATAAAACGCCAATATCCCCAGATTTTCAATGGAATTCACATGGACGACCCTATCAAAAGCCATCCCACCAGGGCAGAACAGCTCGATATTATTGCTACTGTGATAACTGAAACAAGCAGCCCGGGTGACCGAATCCTCGACCTCGGATGCGGGACTGGGTACTTGGAGCATCTTCTGTGGGGAATGCGCGAAGACCTGGCAGTGACGGGGGTCGACATCAACCCGGATTCCTTGGCCTCCGCCGCCAAACGGTTCGCAGGACGTAGTGCGTACCACTGGATCGCGGGAGACCTGCGGATGGTCGATGCGATAACGCTTCCCCATAACGACTATCAACTGGTGGTCACATGTCTAACGTTCCACGACCTGACGAATGGAGAAAAGCAGGCGGTTATCGACTGGGCGTCAGCCAAACTCTCGACAGGCGGAGTGTTTTTATTGCTGGACCGCATCCGTCTCGTCGAGCCCACGTTATTTGCTCTGCAGGTTGCACTATGGAACCGATTGGAACGGATCCATGGTTTTGGCATGCGGTCAGAGGGAACTTTCAACGCTTACGAGGCGAATATTGCACCTAACAACAATCCAGCCCGCCTTGACGACTATTGCGTTTGGTTCAAAGCGAGTAAAATGAAAAGCCAGGTCCTCCATCTGCACGGTAATATCGTGATCATAGCTGCGTGCAAGGAGTAACGTGCGAATGACCAATCTGATTGTCCTGGCGGGGCCTTACAGATTCGAAGCTCACCTGGAGGCCGCGAAAGCGCCCGAGACATGTGAGGCATTTTCCCGGACTTTGCCATTCGTTACCAAGATCGTTCATGTCCGTTGGAGTGGGGAAGCCGTCTGGGCGCCGCTCGGTGATATGGAATTCGGAGTTGGTTTTGAGAACCACACCAGTTACCCGTCGCCCGGCCAAGTGATCTTGTATCCCGGCGGCTTTAGCGAGACGGAGATCTTACTGGCTTACGGTGGTGTCAATTTCGCCAGCAAGATGGGTCAACTTGCTGGCAACCATTTCCTGACATTTACTTCTGGGCTGGAAAAACTGGCGGCTCTCGGCACCTTGACGCTCTGGGAGGGTGCGCAAGATATTCAGTTCAACGTGGCGGAATAAAGGCAAACTTGATCCCTCGAACAGCTCCGAGAACATGCCATTTTTTTGCCGAAATAAAGGGTTTTTCTAATCTCAAGCCAATCGACGGAAGTTGGATCTAGACCTTAACCTCGGATTGTTATCTGCGCCGTCTCCGCCGCTTCCCCGCTAGGTCCCCTGGCGGACCCTCCCTTTGCGCCGGTAAGGAGACCACGGCTCGAAGCCTGGCGTAAGGTGAATTCTTGTGCGGGAAGGCCATGGCGTCTACAAAATGTTCCTGGAATCGTGGTTCCATGGCGGTCTCGATTTTTTCGACGTCTAGCACTACCCGCTCGATCTCGCGTCTGGCAGGACCGTTAAGGAGCGCGATACGGGCCCCGGTGCCCGCGGCGTTGCCGACCGACCAGACGTTTGTGAGGTTGCAATCGGGTACCATGCCGAGCACCATCGCGTATTTGGTGTCGATATGGCTGCCGAAGGCACCGGCCAGAATTACACGGTCGACAAATTCAATGCCCATTTGGTCCATCAAAAGCTGGAAGCCGGCATGCAACGCTGCCTTGGCAAGTTGGACCTCGCGGACGTCCTTCTGTGTCACCGTGACCCCATCAGTAAGTCGGTAAGAATAGGTCCGGCCATCCTTGAACACCCGTTCGGATCGTGCTGCCATGCGGTCACTGATCACGCCGTCTGCAGATAAGATACCGGTTAGATACATCTCGGCCAGGACCTCAATGATCCCGGTGCCGCAGATCCCCGTAATTCCGCTCGACGCGATGGCAGGCTCAAAACTCGCGTTGTCCGACCACAGTTCGGATCCAATTACCTTAAAACATGGTTCCAAGGTCTCGGGATCGATACGAACGCGCTCTATAGCACCAGGGGCGGCGCGTTGGCCGGCGGAGATTTGCGCGCCTTCAAAGGCCGGGCCAGTCGGGCTTGAGCACGCGACCAGGCGTTCTCGATTGCCCAGCACGATCTCGGCGTTAGTGCCCACGTCGATCAAAAGCATCATCCCGTCCTGGCGGTGTGGGCTCTCAGAGAGGATCATGGCTGCGGTGTCAGCGCCAACGTGGCCGGCGATGCAGGGTAGCGCGTAGACTTGTGCCCCGGGATGCAGATAGAGGTCGAGCTCGGCTGCGGAAAGGTTGACCGAGGCATCGATCGTCGTCGCAAAGGGTGCGCTCCCGAGTTCGGTTGGGTCAATACCTAAGAACAGGTGATGCATTATCGGGTTACCGACTAGCACCAGTTCGACGATCTCGTCCGGCCTGGCTCCGATGTCTCGCGTTGTTTCGGTCGCTAGGAAATTGACCGCGTCTCGCACGGCCTTAGTCATGGCAGCGTCGCTGCCGGGGTTCGTCATTATATAGGATACCCTACTCATCAGATCCTCACCGAAGCGGATCTGCGGGTTCATGGTGCCGGCGGACGCGAGGACCTCACCACTTTCAAGATCGCAAAGATCTGCCGCCATAGTGGTTGATCCGATGTCGACGGCAAGGCCATAAGCCTTCTGACCGAACCCAGGCCATACGCCGATCACCCGGTTCCCGTTTCGTAACGCTACGGTGACCTTCCAATCATCTGCCCTGAGTGTCTTTTGTAGTTGCTGCAGTACTGATAGGTCGCAAGTAACTTCGTCGGAGATGCCACAATTTGGCGATTGGGCGCGCAGATCCTGACAAAGTCGACGGAAATCACCCAAGGGCTCGCGCATGTCGGGTTTGCGTACCGTGACATAGTGCAGCTGCGTGACTGGATCCACCACGATGTCGCGTGGCTCCGGGGGTTTGCGGATGACTTGACGGTGAACCTGGCTTTCCGGTGGTACATCGATCACTGAGTTGTCCAATAGCGTCGCACTACAACCCAGTCGGCGGCCGGCTATCAGACCTCGTCTCTGGGCGTAACGCTGTTCCGAACTACTCAGCGGTGAAAGTGTACCCTCGTGCGCCGTTATTTGGAATTTGGGGTGCTCACCTACCGAAAATGCCACCTGACAGCGTCCGCAGATGGCTCGACCGCCACAAACAGAATCAAGATCGACACCAAGAGCTCGGGCGGCCTCGAGGATCGTTGTTCCGCTCTGGACCCATCCGCGCTTGCCGGTGGGCGTAAACACGACGAATACATGCTTAGGTGATCCGGGGCACGCGGTGGCCAAATTTGCGTTGGGATCGGCCATGACCTTGAACCTAGGCTCGATGGGGGCGGCGCTCTCGCCTTCTGCGGCCACCTCCAGTTGAGCCATCCGCTGCCGGTTCGCGGAATCTCTTAATCCAGTGCCGACATTCCAGATCGTGGCCTAGCATCACGTCGGCACCCCACACCGCAGTCATTTCCTCGGAGCGCAATGGGTTCATGATTGCCGAGGTCAGGCCTGCACCGATTGCCATTGAGAGAAATGCAGCGTTCAGGCCGTGACGGTTGGGCAAGCCGAAGGAGACATTTGAGGCGCCGCAGGTGGTGTTCACACTCAGTTCCTCGCGAAGTCGCCGGATTAGATGGAAGGCACTGGCACCCGCCAACCTGATCGCGCCGACCGGCATGATCAGAGGATCTACTACAACGTCGGCTACCTTGATACCGTGATCCTGGGCGCGCTCGACTATCTTCCTTGCTACCTCGAAGCGGATGTCTGGGTTCTCGGAAATGCCTGTTTCATCGTTGGAGATTGCGACCACGGCGGCACCGTGTTTCTTAACCAGCGGCAGCACCGTCTCTAATCGCTCCTCTTCACCGGTAACAGAGTTGACAAGCGCCTTCCCCTGATAGACAGAGAGCCCGGCCTCCAATGCGTCAACGATGGAACTATCGATCGATAGTGGCACTTCCGTGATTGATTGGACCAATTGGATGGTCTCGGCGAGGATCTGCGGTTCGTTCGCGAGCGGAATGCCGGCGTTGACGTCGAGCATGGCTGCACGCGCCTCGACCTGGGCAAAGGTGTCTGATTTGACGCGGGTGTAATCACCTGCTGCCATCTCCTTGGCAAGGAGCTTTCGGCCTGTGGGATTTATCCGCTCGCCAATTACGCAAAAAGGCTGGTCGAAGCCGATTGTCACTTCTTTTGTCGCGGAGCTG
Source organism: Rhodospirillaceae bacterium (assembly GCA_002722775.1). Lineage (GTDB taxonomy): Bacteria > Pseudomonadota > Alphaproteobacteria > Thalassobaculales > Thalassobaculaceae. The sequence continues at coordinate 1,437 of PBMU01000058.1, read as the reverse complement.
ATTGTTGTGTGCGTCATGATCGGGCCTTTATCTATGGTTTTCGGCGCAGCCATATGGTCAGGACGGTGCTTGAAATTGTTTTCCAGTATTATCCAGCAATTCAAAACCGCCGTTGGGTTTGGGTCGGATAGATCCAGATGCGGCTGCATTGGCCCAGGCCGCTGTTTTCGCCAACCCGCCAAACGGATAGAAGTGTACATTCTTAATAAGCGTGTCGGGGTTAGCCGCGGTGGCCCGGGCAAGTCCGGCGACCACTGTGTCGGGTTCTTGCACTACCAGTAGCTTAGCGATGTTCCGCGCTTGGCGGGTCAGCACTCGGATCGAAGGACCGACACCGGACATCTGGGCGAAGCGGATAAGCGTCTTCAAGGTCGCGAGGCCGGGCAGGCCAACGTGGATTGGGAGTCGGTTGCCCTCATTCCAGATCCGTCGCTCCCAGGTGGTGATGGTTTTCACTTCAAAACAGAACTGCGTCGCGATGTAAACTTCTGCGTCTGTGTCGCGTGCCCACGCGTTTTTCTCCGCCAAGGCCTTGGCTAGGGCTCGATCGTTGATGTCGGGCGAACCCTCTGGATGTCCTGCGACGCCGATCCGTCGGATACCGTAGTTTTCCAGCAATCCTAATTTGAGTATTTGCATCGTGTTGTTGAATACGCCGACTGGTCTGTCAACGCTGCCACCGATCACCAGAACGGTTTTTATCGTTGCTCGACAGGCCAACGCGTCGAGATATCGTTCGAGATCGACGGCGTTTTCTATGCTTCGGGCCACAATATGCGGAACCGCATTGTAGCCTGCGTGATACAGACGGTCGCAGACGTCGATAGTGTCGGCGAAGCTCGAGCCCGGGAGCATTGTAACGTTCACTGTGGTTCCGGGGCTAAGATGGGCCGAAAAATCTTCGACCTTCGCTGCGGAAGCCGGCGTAATCTCTACCGAGAATTCTGCCAAGAGCGAGGTGACCTGCTCGCGTGTTACCGTCATCTGGACCGCCAAGTAGCCGAGATAATGGTCCGGACCAGGCGCCGACCATGGAAATCACATAGGGGTTTTGAGTTGCCTGGGTTGCCTTACGATCGTCACAGATGATCTCAAAAGCGACACCACGGTGTGAGTTTGCCTCCAAGCAAGAAAAACCTGATCGTGAACGACCTAGGCTTGCACCATTTTTGGTCGTGGGGCAAAGATGCCAAGAAATATGATAAATTGGGGGTAAAGTGAGCTGTTCCGAGGATTTGACTGGAAAAGTTGCGCTAATAACCGGGGCGTCACAAGGGCTCGGATGGCAATTTGCGCAAACCCTATCACGTCATGGCGCAAAGGTCGGCTTGGCCGCGCGCCAGGTGGCCAAGATTGATAGACTGAAAGCGGAAATCGAATCTTCTGGCGGTATTGCGCATGCCGTCGCTATGGACGTGATGGACATTGTGAGTATCG
>PBMU01000057.1 GCA_002722775.1 Rhodospirillaceae bacterium | reverse complement strand
TAATGCCTCTACGTGTAGCCTCTGCCAGGTCGACTCTGTCAAACCCGACGCCGAAATTTAGGACTAGTTTTAGGTCCGGTACTGCGTCCATCAGCGATTTAGGGCAACTGTGAAACGTGCCGATCACCGAGCACTGTGGGCCTACCTCGGCTAGGAAAGCTTCTTTGTCTAGAGCCTCGTAAAGACGATGGATGATCGCAATCTCGTCTAGGCGGTTCATCGCCGGCTCATACCAGGGTGAATGGATCAAGACATTTGGCTTATCGGACATCCGCTACCCTTTCTCAGATTGTCGTGGCGGGTAAAGAATAGTGGGCTCAACTCTTACACAAACAGGGTGTCTCGAAGCAGGTTCCGGGTCTCGAGGACACCGCTACGATGTGGGAAGAGGCCAGAGTGTTCAATGCCCCAAAGTGATCCCGGATGTGTTCGTAGTATTGTTCGTCGTTTGGTGTGCCTATCAAATCCATGCACGTGTAATGGCCGGCGAGATCCCCACTGTGTTGATGGTGTAGAAATATTAAGCGCCATCCTACTCTAGGAGCAAGGATTTGCGCTCACTTGATGAGATTGCTAGCCCGGCGATTCCGAGGTGATTCTCGTCTAACTGATTGATGTTGGATACTTTACGAAACATGTCACCTGGGATCCCATCCGGCGGGATTACTAGACTAGATAAGGTCGGGATTTGTCCTCCAACCGTCGAATACGTCATTTATTGCGGGCTCACCCTTCTCATGGGAGTAGTTTGCGGTCGAAGCTTATAAATGGGACCCTATTGGAACGCTACTCCTCGCGAGATTCCTGGAATCAGAAATCAAGTTCGTCACCTGCTTTGATCGCCAACTGCGGTCATTTTCTCCTAGAATTGCGCATCGTCCATCGACATTACTACGTCGCTACCGCCGATTATCGGATCGAGTAGTGTCGAAGCCTGCGCGAGATGCGCCTCAGCATAGTAATGTGCTGTGGAGAGTTTGCCTTTAAGGAACCGAGCGTCGCCAATGCCTGCGTCGAGCATGCCTTGGGCTTTGACCGTGCCGCGTGCCAGTAACCAGCCTCCACTGACCAACCCCATCATCTCGAGGAACGGCACAGCACCCGCGCCAGCACGGCCTGGGTTGTCGCCGAAGCATTTTGTAAACCAAGTGACAGCATTTTCGAATGCGTCGATACCATTGCTCAAGTGGCGGATTAGGCTTGCCTGGACAAGGTCGCGATTATTCAGGCCATCGATCGTCCCGCGGACTCCTGCGGCAAAATGTTTTGCCGTTTCGCCGCCGTCACGTATTATCTTGCGGCTTAGTAAATCCATCGCCTGGATGCCGTTGGTACCCTCATAGATTGTTGTGATACGGGCGTCGCGGTAGTGTTGGCCAGCGCCGGTTTCCTCGATGAACCCCATGCCGCCATGGACCTGAACGTTGGTCGATGTGATCGCGAGCCCGGTGTCCGTGCACCAAGCCTTCACCACCGGGATCATCAAATCAACCATTGCTTGAGCGGCGGCGCGATCTGTCTGATCTTCAATCCGGTTAGCTCGGTCTAGTTCAGCCGCGACCCAATAGCAAAGCCCGCGCATGGCCTCGATCCGAGCTTTCATAGATAATAGCATCCGACGGACGTCTGGATGATGGATGATAGGCATCACGCCCTTTGCGTCCTGAATTGGCCTGCCCTGAACGCGCTCCCTGGAGAAGGCGACCGCCTGCTGGTACGCGCGTTCGGCTATTGCGAGCCCTTGCAGCCCGACACCGAGGCGGGCGTTGTTCATCATCACAAACATGCATTCGATGCCGTGGTTCTCCTCGCCGACTAAAAAGCCGACGGCGCCCTCGGTTTCACCGAAACCCATCACGCAGGTGGGGCTCGCGTGGATACCGATTTTGTTTTCCAGTGATACGGGGCGTACATCGTTGCGTCGACCGAGCGACCCATCCGGGTTCACAAGGTATTTGGGCACCACAAATAATGACAGCCCACGCGTGCCTGGAGGCCCTTCGGGTGACCGAGCTAGCACGAGGTGGATGATGTTATCTGTCATGTCGTGGTCGCCCCAGGTGATGAAGATCTTCTGGCCACGGATGAGGTAGTGGTCAGCCTTTTTTTCGGAACGAGCGCGGATCGCACCCAGATCGCTACCCGACTGAGGCTCGGGAAGGTTCATGGTTCCGGTCCAGTCACCCGAAATCAGTTTGTCGAGATAGACCGATTTCAGCGCAGGTGTGGCGTTGCGCTCGAGCGCATCGATCGCCCCTTGGGTCAGGAGTGGGCAAAGTGAGAAGGCAAGGTTGGAAGCGTCCCACATCTCCCAAAGTGCAGTGTTGAGCGCCCATGGAAGTCCTTGTCCACCATAGTCTGGTCCGAAGGGCACCGAGTTCCATCCGGCATCCGCCCATTGTCGATACGCCTCACCATAGCCTTCGGCCGCGCGCACCACGCCATTTTCGATTCTCGCACCCTCCGTGTCACCCTTCTGGTTGAGTGGGGCGAGTACGTTGCCGGCGAACTTGCTAGCTTCGTCAAGAATTTGATCAATAAGATCTTGTTCGCCCATCAAGTTTAACCCCGGTAGGTTCGAAAGGGCCGGAAGGTCGACGACGTGGTTCAATACGAAACGCATGTCTTCGAGGGGGGCGGCGTAATCGGACATGTCATACTTCCTGATAGTGATCGCAGCATTGATCCGCGATTTCGAACCGTTTTCGTCTCGAAAAATATAACCGCCCACTGGTCTAAGCCAATATCTGATTCACTCGGCCATGCGGTCTGCCCATCCGGGATGCGACGAAACGCGCTCAGCCAGAGATAACCCTGGTGCATCGAAGGGCCGCCAGGCCGCCTTTGCGGCGCTCAATACCAGTGAGCCGATTTCGGTTGGTGTGAATTCAAACACTTCGATGAGGACAGCGTACTCCTGGGCCAGCGAGTTGTGGAACATGCCCGGGTCGTCGGTGTTGATCGACAGGTTGAGGCCTCGGTCGAGATAGTTTCGGACTGGGTGTTCCTCGATCCGCGCGATCGAACCGGTTGCGACATTGGACAGTGGACATAGTTCTAGTGGTGTCTGGGTCTTGGCCAGAATATCTATCAATTCCGGGTCTCTTCCGGCATGGGTGGCGTGGCCAATACGATCTGGACGCAAGAATTCAAGCGCCTCGTATACACTTTCGGGCCCGGCCGCCTCGCCGGCATGGATACTAGTCCTAAAGCCGAGTTCACGAGCTCGCTCGTAGACCGCCGAGAACGGCTTAGGCGGATGCAGGTGCTCGGAGCCGCCCATGCCAACCCCAACTAAGCCGAATTCCCTGAGTTCGGCGAACTCTTCGACCGTTCGAGCCGCGTTTTCATGCCCAAAGTCGCGGACGAGGTCAGGTATCAGCCAGATCTCCACTTCCGGAACCCGGTCGAGGCCGCGTCGGATTGCTTGTGCTAGGTCGGCAGAACTTAATCCACGGTCTGTGAAGCGGGCGGGTGAAAAAAATAACTCGGCATAGAGAATATTCTGACGTACCAAATCTCTTGCTACGGCTTCTGAGATGAAGGTGAAGTCTTCTGCCGTTTGGATGAAGCCGTTCTTCCAGATCCAGGCTTCGATAAAGGCGGGAAAGTCTGGATAGGTGAGTTTCTTTCGCAACGCGTCGATGTCGGGTACCTGCGAGGCGCCTCCATGTTTTTTAAGCAAATGCCAGAGTGCCTCCAATGGAATCGCCCCCTCCAGGTGAAGGTGAAGCTCGACCTTGGGCAGGTCATCCAGCCAGGCGGGGACTGTTATCATGGCGTCGTCTCGCGCATTCAGTTAAACCTCAATCACGACGTATTCCTGCTCGATTGAGACGTCGAACGTTTCGGCGAAAAAGGGACCGTTGGTAACGACCTCACCTGTTTCGACGGCTACTTGGTATTGTGTGGAAGTAATTCGGTCAGGTTCGCAGCGCGATTGTCCTGTGCGGATATCGAATTCCCAACCATGCCAGGGACAACGCACAACCTCACCGGCGCGCGAGTAGCTATATTCGCCGGGTTCCGAACCCGCCTCGATCAAACCCACCAGACGTCCGTCACATAAACTACCGCCTTGGTGTGGACAGCGGTTAAGTAACCCGAAGTACTCTCCATTGAGGTTGAAGATTACGATTAAACGGCCGCGCACTTCGACCAGCTTACGTGCGCCGGGGGGAATATCCATCGTCGATGCGACGACATATTTGGGCATATCTTGTTCCCCCGTCACGATGGATATAGTGAAGTGGTTAGATGGCCTCTTGTGCAACTCTCAAAAGCTCGAGATGAGAAGTTTTCGGTTGGCCGCGGAAGCCACAATCGCCCTCACTTAGTGCTTGTCGAAGGCATTTCACATTTCAGCTGGTCCGCCGTGGACTAAAAAGGTCCAGCGCGTTGTTGAGAAATAACCGCTCTCTGGTTGCCGTGTCGATCTGGATTGGGAGGGCGCGGGTCGGATCGTCGAAGTCCCAATGTGGATAATCAGTAGCAAACAGTAGCCGGTCCCATCCGATCATTTCTATTATATCGCGCAGATGCTCACGCGGCTCAGGTTCCTCCATGGGCTGGGTTGTAAGCCAGATATGTGCTTGGATAAGTTCCGAGGGAGGACGGGTTACGTGTGGGATTTCGGAGCGGTTGCGCGCCCAAACTTTGTCGAGCCGCCAGGATAATGCCGGCAACCAGGCGAAACCGGCTTCGATCAAGATCACTTTTAAATTTGGGAACCGTTCGAAAACCCCCTCGAAAACCATGCTGGTAAGAAGTGACTGGGTGTTTTCGGCGTGTCCGACCATCTCCTCAATGTAATAAGAGGGCCAGCCTCCGCCGGTCACCGGTGTTCCTCCATAGCCGAACGCATGTACCCCAATTGGAAGATTGGCGCGGCAAGCGGCCTCGTAGATAGGCCAGTATCTGCGTTGTCCAAGCGGTTCGGCGGTGCGACTCAATAGCAGTATTTGTGCGAAGTTCGGGTTGCCGGCCCAATGATCGATTTCGGCGACACTGGAAATCGCATCCTCATAATTGACCATCACTGAAGCCTTGAGGCGCACCTCCTTGGAGGTCCATTCCTCGACCTGCCATTCGTTCACCGCGCGGCAATAGGCGGCTGCTAGATCAGCATTCTGCAGTCCTTGTCCAGACCGGAGTGGGTTCAATATGCCGAGCTGGACATTGTTGGGATCTAGGTGCTGCTCTCGCATGTATTGGAGGTCGCTTCCCGGGCGCCCGCCGTTTGGGGGATAGGCGTCGCGCCGTGCCGCATCCGGTTGACCCCTTTGGAAAGCGGGGCCAGTGGGGAAGCCCTGTCGGTAGATAAATCCGTATGTCTCGAGATGGTTCTGCCAGCGCTTCGAGAGAAACGGATAAATCTCGACTGGAAGTGATTTCGGGCTCGGGTGAATGTCGCAATCTGCGATTGCAAGCTTGGATTTGTCCCTGGAAGCCCCAGCGGGGCGATCGATGACTTGGACATTCATCGCGAAGTTTCTCCCAAAAAGGACTATTTAAGGCGAGGATACGTGTTTTTCGGGTTCTCGACCATAATTTTGCGGGCGAGAGAGACCGACATTCCATCGGGTAGTGCGGCATCGCCGTCAAACTGCCAGTGTGGATAGTCGGTCGAAAACAGCACCATGTCGTCTGATCCGAAGTGATCCATGATACGTTCAAGTGGTTTGGCGTCGGCGGGTGCGTCGACCGGTTGGAGAGTGAGCCGAATATGCTCGCGTGCAACTTCCGTCGGTGTTTTGTCGACCCAGGGGATTTCCGCCCTAAGCCCGCGCCAAAATTTAGTAAGCCGCCACAGGTGTGCAGGCAACCAGGTGATGCCCGATTCAGCCAATACCACCTTAAGATCCGGAAATTTCGCGAATACACCCTCACAGATTAATGAGGAGACCAGGTTGTGGAAGGCTGGCGCCTGGGCGGCGTAATCTTCGGCATAGTAGGAGGGCCAGCCCACAGAGGTGACTGGATGTTTATAAGCACTGCCGGCATGTACGCAGATTGGGAGGCCGTAGCGTGCGGCAGCTGCATAGATTGGCCAATAGACGCGGCGCCCCAACGGATTCTCGTCCATCACTAACATCAGGACGGATACAAAACGTTGGTCCTCGGCCCTTCGTTCGATCTCCGCTACCGCGAGGTTGACGTCCTGAGTTGGGATCACGATCGATGCTCGGAGGCGTGGGTCCTGGTCTAGGAAGTTGGCAACCATCCAGGAGTTAACTGCGTGGGCGAAGGCCGCAGCCATGTCCTCGCCCATCAAAAGTTGCACGCCGTAGAGACAGTTGCAGATCGCGAAACTGGTTGCGAAGGGTTCTAACGCTTGATCTTGGATGGTTGCCACATCGGCAGCTGGGCGGCCTTGGACAGGGCGCCAGTCGGGACGGGCGGTTAACGGGGCGTTTTCTGGGTACGCGATGGTCTCGAGCTCGTGTACGCCACGTTGGGCGATCGTATCGCGCCATTGGTCCGACATGTACGGAAGCAACGCCTTTATGCTAGGCACCGAGGGATGGATGTCGCAGTCGATTGCACCGGCGGTGGGAACTTTCATGGGCTGGGTAGGCGGTTGGTTGATGGGAAGAGCAAAACTGTCGGGCAAGCGTCGGGTTGTCAAATGATCGGCATCGCTTCGGAGTGTTTCATCCGGTTCTGGATCGTTGACCCGGTCGTTCGATCGGGTGTCCCGCACCAGGTCTTCGATGGGAGCCGAAACTTGCGCCTAATCCGGATTCAGGGATCGCTCAAACCGACTTGCCGGCTCCCTACAGTGTCGGATAACCGTTCTCGTCCGACTTACCTTTCAGATAGTTCACCACGCGGTCTGCATTATGGTGGATCCCGAGCAGGCGCATCGGTTCCTTGCCGACCACCCGGAACGTGTGTGGCACGTTGGGCGGAAGCGCTATACAGTCGCCGGCGTCGAGTTTGATCGGGTCGTCCTCGTCTCCCTCGAGCCAGGCTTCGGCCTTACCCTCTATGATGAATAACAACTCGAGATATGGGTGCCAATGCATAGGTGCACGATAGCCCGGCTGGGACGTCTGGATTCCAGTGCGGATCTCGGTCTCACCGTCGCCGATCAGGAGGTGGTAATGGGCCAGCGGGCCAAAGGACACTTGTTCTGCATCGGAAAGCCTTCCGACTTTGGCGATTCTCATGTTCTTCTCATCTTGCCTGGTCATGTCCGATCCTCCTTTCGTTATTGCGCTATCCAGCTCCTTAACTCACCGTCATAGAGCGGGCCGGGATTGCCCCACACTGTGGTTCGCCACATGCGTCGTTGGACAGTTTCGGCATCGTACCAAGTCGCGGTGTGAATGGTAGAGCGGTTGTCGTAGATCACCAAGTCGCCGGCGTCCCATTCATGGATATAGGTGAATTCGGGAGCGGTGTAGTGTGCCATCAGCTCGTAGATTAATTTGGCACCGTCGCCGTTGATACCTGGCTCCATGTCGACGATGGGTCCTTCGACCCAGTCCATTTGACCCGCCTCACAAAGAAATAATGCTCGTTTGTTCGTCACAGGATGCATACGGACTAGCGGTTGCGGACGTTCGTTTTGAGCCAGTTCCATCGGTTTTTCGCCCGCTTTTACCGAATATTCCGCGCGGCCCTTGCCAGGCGAGATGTGCAAACCTTCTAGACTCTCAATCCTTGTCTTCGTCTCGGTGTTTAATGCTTCGTAGGCGCCAATTCCATCTGCGTACAGGGTTTGCCCTTGGCCCTTTGGAGCCGGGGTTTCGGCGTAAAACAGAGAGATGTCGGGTGGTGGGCGGCGAAAGCTTTGATCGGTGTGCCAGCCTCGGCGATGAGGAAAACGAACTGGTAGCATGCCGTTGGCCGTTGAAGGTGGTGTGGGTAGCGCAGGTATCCTGGGGACGGCTGGGGATATGTTTGAAATCACCAGAATTTGCGGAACGTCTGGGTGAATGTTGATCGCGGTGGTCAAGGTTTGGCGATAGTCTTCGACCTCATCGCCAAACAACTGGCTCAATCGAACCAACAAATTGGGCTGGTCGGCGAAAGCGCGCATCCCCTTAATGACCAGGAGGCAGTTTACGCCATAGAACGTGTCGAGGAGCGCATCTGGCGTAGCTCCGACCGCAGCGATCACTGTTTCAGCGTCCTCGCAGTCTGGGAGTTCAATCAAACGTCCGAAACTGGCACGAGGAAGAGGATAACCTGGAACGGGACGGCTTTTGACATGGAGTGTCCTGAATACTGGCCGGAAATGAGTTGTCAATAATGCCCAAGCGACGGCTGCGGTCCAGCCCAATCGATCGTTTCACGGAGATTGGATCACGTCCCAGAGTTGGAGTCGTTCGGTTCGGGTCTTTGGTGTCTGCCATCCAATGAACTATGTTAGAAAGCTCTGGATTGATTTCTAAATTAACGCTCAAAAGATTACTGGCCAGGGATCAAATCAGGTATCCAAGTTCAAGTTGGCTTCTCTGGAGACGATCATTCAAACTCGGCAAGCAGGGGGGCCGCCATTAAGGAAGGAATGCGATTCGTTGACTGCGACATGCACGTGATGGAGCCGGCGGATCTATTTGACCGCTATCTCAATCCGGCTTTTCGTGATCGTGTGATTGTCCCCATTAACGCGACGGGTAAACCACACCGTGGCGCAGTTATCATCGACGGATTGGCAATTAACGACGACGAGATCCAGCAACACCGAAAACGCAACACGCCCAAAGGATCCGCCCATTCCACTCAACAGCTTTCGGGTTCGCGAATCGCGGGCACCGGGGTATTGGATTTCGCCATCGAACGTGACTATGACGCTCGCGCGCAGATCATGGGCATGGAGATGGAGGGGATCGACATTGCGGTCTTGTTCCCCACTGCTGGCTTCAGTTACATCGCCCGGAACGACATGGATGCGAAGCTCTCGCTGGCCATCTGCCAAGCGTACAACGACTGGATCCACGAGTTCACTAGCCACAGCCCGGATCAACTCTAATGGGTTGCTATGTTACCATTGCATGATGTGCATCTCGCTTGCGCTGAATTGGTGCGTTGTGTCACCGAACTAGGGGCTGTCGGCTCTTTCGTTCGGCCCAATATGATCAACGGTCATTTCTGGCATTCAAACTATTGGAATCCGCTTTTCGCAATTCACGAGGAGCTGGATGTGGGAATGGGTTTTCACGAGGGAACGGGGCCGACCTATTCGCATATGAACGCGCTCTACGGAGAGAATCGATTCTATCGCCACGTGGCAGCCACTGGATAGAAATGCAGCAGGCTTTGATCGCCATGATCATAGCTGGTGTCTTTGAGTTTTTTCCTAAGCTTAGGGTTGGCTTTCTGGAAGCGCAGAACTCTTGGGTGCCTGGCATACTCACTCGCATAGAATGGGTTTCTCCGCAGTATCGCGACTCCCATGCGCCATATCTCTCGTTGACGCCTAAAGAATATTTTCGCCGCAATTGCTGGGCCGCCGTCGAAGGTAGCGAGCCAGAAATTGAGGCGACTGCCTCGTTGATTGGTGCAGATCGAATGTGCATTTCGACCGACTATCCGCACTTCGATTCGAACTTTCCGAACGTTGCTATTAATCTTTTGGCTAATGTCAAACGAGATACGGCAGCTAGGATCCTGAGCGGCGGTGGGGAGCTCTATGGCTTCACCGACCTTGATTTCGCCAAGGCTGCGGGGGCCAGGGCCGCGAAATCTTCACCCAACCGAAACTGATCGAGTCCGATTTTCGTTTCCCTCCTTCATTTGGGAAATTTTCGGGACCGGCAATTATGCGGGTTACAAAAGGTGGCCAGTGTAAAATGTTTGTTCTTAGTATCTAGAGCGGTTTGTCGCCCTTAACCACTACACGATGCACGATGCGTCTCTCTTTTGTGGCGTCGTAGGGTTCGACGCAATGCATTGTGCAGCGGTTGTCCCACATCAGCACGTCATCGACCTGCCACTTGTGGCGATAGATGTATTCTGACTGTGTGGCATGCGCCTCCAACTCGGAAATCAATGCCTCACCTTCATCAATCGCCATGTCGACAATGTGGCTTGCGTGATTGCCGAGGTATATCGCTTTGAGGCCGGTTTCAGGATGCGTTCGTACCATAGGGTGTACGACAGGAGGGGCAGCAGCGATTTCCTCGGCTGTGGCCGGGCGCTCTTTTGATTTCTCACGGCTGCGCTTCCAGTCGTGCACTGCCGCCATGCCGTCGATCCTGGCACGTGTTTCGGTTGAAAGGTTGTAATAAGCCCTCGTCATATCGGCAAACAGCGTGTCGCCGCCAACACTCGCGATCGCGGGTGATCGTAGGATGGTTGTCAGAGAAGGTGTGGCGACATACGATTTGTCGGTGTGCCAGACCAGCGTCCCCTTTTCTGGATGCTCGCCGGTCGTGGACCCGTCCTCCTTGACGTTTGAAAAGATCTGAATCTTCGGCAAGGCTTGATGGCGAGTGGATTTGTTGATGTGACCTTCCAGTTCGCCAAAGTACCGGGCCAGGCGGTGATGGGCTTCGTCGTCGAGCTTCTGAGCGCGGAACACCAGCACTTTGTAGTCGAGAAACGCCTTGTGGACCCAGGCAAAGTCAGCGTCTCTGATTGATTTGGTGAGATCGATACCGCCGATCTCTGCGCCAAATCCGTTGTCATGCGGTGTTACCGTCAATCCAACAGGCTTTTGAACCGTGAGCTCTACTGTCTCGGACATGAAAGATCTCCTGGAACTGATATTGCACAAAGGCTAGCAAATCCCAGCTCAAATGCACGACGACCTAAAAAGCGGGGGAAGAACAATCGAATGGGTGATCAACCGAGTACCGAGAAACTGCTGTTCGGGTTGACATCGCGTTTGCGCGAGAAGGTGCCGGTGTTGATAGTCCTGTCGACATATTTCAAGTCGTACTCAAACGGTCGGGCATCATGGTCGCCACCTTTTTCACAATAGTCGATCAATTGCGCCATCATCCTCCCCGCACATGGAGCGTTCTTGAACTGGTTCCAGCTGGTGTCGATCGCCTTGTAAAATCCGTCATAAGCAAGCGCCGTGCCCTCCAGCGTGGAATAGTGCACCCGAATGATCGCGCAGGAATTACTGGTTGGGCCATATTCAGCGGCGGGAAGACGGTCGATATTGAGGGTTCGGCGGCCCGAACGTACTAGTTCAAGGCCGATGGCGGATCCGATCACCCCTGCTCCGATAATGATCGTTTCATAGGTTTTTCTATCTTTGCCTCCGTCCCGGGTCTTTTATCTTGGGTTCATCTGGTTTTTCGTTGCCGCATTCATAGTTGGGAGGAAGTGTCACAGCAACCTATCTTCGGTTCGTATCCCAGGCCTTGAGTGTGCTCAAATCAAAACACTTCGAAATAAAAAATAAAAAAATTTTACATAAAAATTAGCCGATTAAATGTTGGGGATCTCCAAAAACATTAAAAAATTTCGCCAAAAATTAGGCGTTTTTGTGTATGCCTCGATCTCCTAGGTTCATCGGCCTAGAACCTGTGATTAGAACGCACTATGTGTTGACTGTGACCGACAAGGGTATAATTCCGAACATTCTAATCGGGGATTTGGGATGCATCTTGAAACGCGTCTATGGAGTTTCACCCGAGGAGTGCGCGGACGCATCTTCTATTCGATGCTTATCGGATTGCTAGCTGCGGGCTTAGGTGTCGCTCGGCTGGCCTTGCTTGGCTGGCTGATCGGCCGGGTATTCTCCGGCGCATCGGTCTTGGAACTCAGCACACCGATCGTAGCGATTGCCGCGGTTATGGTTCTTCGCGGAATGTTCGAGCATTGGCGAACCATGCTCGCACACAAGACTGCGGCCCAAGTGCAGAAACATCTGCGGCGCAACCTGTTCGACCGGATCGCTGCGCTTGGACCGTCCTATGTGGGGCGTCAGCGTTCGGGGGCGCTAACCTTGTCACTTGTTGACGGCGTCGAACAATTGGAGACTTATTTTGGTCAATATTTGCCCCAACTGATGATTTCGTTCCTAACGCCACTATTCATCTTCGCCTTCGTCGCGTGGATCGATCTGTTGGTGGCTTCAGTTCTGTTCGGATTTGCCATGTTGGCTCTTCTGCTGCCGGCGGTTTGGCATAGTTGGGACGTGAAGAATTCCCGGAGTCGCCAGTTATCTTACGCCGGATTTGCGGCTGAGTTCCTAGATTCAATCCAGGGTCTAGCGACCTTGAAAGCTTTTGGTCAAAGTCGGCCACGGGCCGAATCGCTTACCGTTAAGGCGCGCGACCTGTTCCAACGGACTATGTGGGTGCTTGGCACCAATGTTCTCTCTCGGGGCATTACCGATTGCGCAATTGCGATCGGCGCCGCTTCTGCCCTGGTCCTCGGCGCTCATCGGGTCATCGAAGGGCATATGGAGCTTACCGGCCTTCTCGTCATCCTGATGATGGGGATCGAGATATTTCGCCCAATGCGGGATCTCAGAAACGTCCTGCATCAGGGAATGGTGGGTATGTCGGCTGCGCAGGGCATATACGATATCTTGGATGCGTCCTCAGAGGTGGAGAACGCCCCCGAAAACCCCAATGTAAAGGATCTCGCACCGGCATTAGCCTTTGATAACGTAACTTTTCGGTATCCGGGTGCGCGGCGGGTAGTGCATGAGGGTCTCAGTTTTTCAGTTCGTCCCGCGGAACGGGTTGGTATTGTTGGGCCTAGTGGATGCGGTAAGTCATCTGTAGTGCGAATGTTGTTGCGGTTCTTCGACCCGGAGTCTGGTCGTGTGACCCGTGACGGGATCGATCTTCGTGAATTGAGTTTTGATCAAATCCGCAGAGATATCTCTGTTGTGAATCAGGACACGTTTCTGTTCCACGGAACAATCGGCGAGAACATCCGGATGGGTCGGCCTGACGCTAACGAAGAGGACGTCGTCGCCGCGGCTCAAGCCGCTAATATTCACACTTTCATTGAAGGTCTGCCCGAATGCTACGAAACGGTGATCGGCGAGAAGGGGATCAAGCTGTCTGGTGGGCAGCGGCAGCGTGTCGCGATTGCGCGAGCATTGCTGCGCGACACGTCGATACTTATTCTCGACGAAGCTCTATCCGCTGTTGATGCGGAGAATGAGGCGGTGATCCAGGACGCACTCAATCGTCTGATGACAGGGCGGACCACGTTGATTCTTGCTCACAGACTATCCAGCGTGATCGACTGCGATCGTATCATCGTGCTCGATCGGGGGCAGGTCGCTGAGGCCGGCACTCATAAGGAACTGATTGCGGCGGAGGGAGTCTATGCTTCGCTGATGCGTGAGCAGTTACGTGAATCAAGCCCTGGCCGTTGCCAAAGCACCGAACGTGACCGGTCTATGCAGCCCGCGACCGAAACCCTTGCTGCCACGCCAGGGGGCGCGAAACAACTAGAGACAGAGGGGGTGATTAGGGCAGAAGGCTTGAATTGGTTTCAGGTAATCTCCGCCTTGATGGGGGTGATCATGCCATGGAAAGGGCGTCTTGCCCTGACATTCGTTTTCGGTGTCGTCCGCGTTCTCGCCTTCATCGGGGTTGGCGTGACTAGCGCCCTAATTGTCTGGAGTCTAAAAAACGGTACGTCCTACGATCCATATCTCGTATGGCTTTGGATTCTAGCCCCGGCGGCAGGGATCGTTCACTGGCTCGAGTCCTGGGTCGCTCACGATATGGCATTCCGATTGTTGGCTGAGATGCGGATTGATGCCTTTCGCAAGCTTGACGCATTGGCGCCTGCATATTTGGTGCGCCGGCGAACGGGTGACTTGATGAATCTCGCCACTCATGACATCGAATTGATTGAATATTTCTTTGCGCACACGGTCGCGCCCGCCTTCGTGGCGGTGCTAGTTCCCGGCCTTGTCATCTTAATTCTGGGTGCTCAGAGCCCGTGGATCGCAGCCGCGCTAATCCCCTTTCTTCTAGCCGTGGGGTTGAGCCCCTTTTTGATGCGCGGCCGGGTAGACCGGTTGGGTTCAAAGGCACGTGAGGCGGCGGGTGAGTTGGGCGCCTACGCTGTCGATTCCATTCAGGGCTTAGGAGAAGTGGTCACGTTCCAGGATGAGCAACGCCGGGCCAAGGGTTTCGACCGGTTGGCCGAGCAACACATGTCCTTGCGCCTGCCGTTCTTTGGCGAACTTACACTGCAGCAGAGCTTGCTCGAGGTGTTCACTGGTCTTGGTGGTCTTGCGGTGGTTGTCACCGGTGCGGTGTTGGCCCAATCGGACGCGATCGATACTGGATTACTGCCGTTGCTCGCGCTTTTGGCGATGGCAGCCTTTCTGCCGGTCTCGGAAATCGCTCAGATTGGACGTCAACTGGCTGATACCCTAGGGGCGACCCGTCGTTTCTACGCGCTTGAGAACGAACCGATCCTGGTTGCTGACGGAGCTGGCATGACCAGCTCTCATGAGGGTGCGACGGCCTTGTCACTTGATAACGTGAGCTTTTCCTATCCCGGCCAGGAGCGCCGCGCGCTCGACCAGGTCAGCTTCGAAATATCGTCGGGACGCACGATAGCGCTGGTTGGCACCTCGGGTGCTGGTAAGACGACTACGGCCCAGCTTCTGATGAGATTCTGGGACCCAGACGAGGGGCGTGTGACCCTGAACGGACATGATCTTAAGGACTATACGCTGGATGATCTGCGGGGACGTATCGCTTTGGTCGCTCAGGATACCTATTTGTTCAACGACACGCTGCGGGCAAACGTAATGATCGCGCGACCCGATGCGACCGAAGCGGAACTATTTACCGCGCTGGAAAATGCTGCATTGGGCCCGCTTATCGACACTCTGGTCGATGGTCTTGAGACGATGGTCGGAGAACGAGGCACGAGCCTTTCCGGTGGCCAACGCCAACGTGTTGCGATCGCACGAGCCTTCCTTAAGGACGCGCCGGTTCTGATTTTGGACGAAGCGACCAGCCACCTGGACGCTATCAACGAGATGGCAGTGCGGAAAGCGCTCGACGTTCTGAAGGCCGACAGGACGACAGTGGTCATCGCACACCGTCTTTCCACCATTCGGGACGCTGACATGATTATTGTGCTTGAGGAGGGACGCCTCGTGGAAACCGGAACCCATGATCATTTACTAGCTTTGGGTGGACTTTACGCGACGTTAGTATCGCGCCAGATTACCAACGCGCAGGCTGCGGATTGATCAGGAAAAATTCCTTCGTGTTGAGATCAACTCTGATCCTCGGTAGCGTTATATTTAAGTTTGAACCGCAAGCGCTTAGCCACACGGACGTATTTACGCATGGCAGCTTTTGCCGCTTCCAGTTCGGGAGAAACGACGACAGAGACATCTTCAATATGCACTCTTTGTGACGGGCGGGTGGTCGCATTCGTTGGCACATCGCGATAGAATGCATAGGCGAGGGAGTTTCGGACCGCATTCGCCGAAAGGCTCACACCCGAGCGCCCATCTCATTGCCTAATTGGCTTTCCCCTCGTTTTCTCGGATGCGTTGACCTGGTTTGGGCCCCTCGGTCCGGTTGCGTACATTAGTTGTCCTTTGGTGGCGTTTACCCCACGAAAGTGCTCGGTCGCCGGCAAAATCGCCTGTTCGATTCTCCAGCGGCCCAGGCCATTTTATTGGTCGTGCCTCGATCCGATAGCTACTCTGCTGCCGCTTTGCGCTCGACCATCGCAGCCTTGCCCGCCGATCGACCGGCGATTCGGCCAAAGACAGCTCCATTGATCAGGCCGCTACCGCCAGGATAGTTGAAGTAGAAGATGCCACCCACCATTTCTCCCGCAGCGTAAAGGCCTGCCATCGGTTTGTAGTCTGTGTTCTGGACCTGTGCATTAGAGTCGATCCTGACGCCACCGAACGTAAAGGTAATCCCGCAAGTGATCTGGTATGCCTCGAAGGGCCCTTCATCGATGGTGTTGGCCCAGTTCGACTTCGGAATCGTCAACCCCCGTGTACTCCGGCCGTCCTTGACGTTCGGGTTAAAGGGGACGTCGATCATCACAGCATTATTCCAGCGTTTGATCTCGTCCACGAAAGCATCCGGGTCGACACCTTCGAGTTTATCCGCGAGATTCTGGATCGTATCGGCCGTTACTTTGGTTACCTGACGGATGCGGTATTCATCCCGCAACAGATGGGTAACTTTTTGGTCGAAGATCTGCCAGCCGAATTGGTTAGGCTGTTCCAGGATCACCCGACCGTACTTTGCGTAGGTGTAGTTGCGGAAATCTGCCCCTTCGTCAACGAACCTTCGGCCGGTGGCATTCACCATGATGCCAAAAGGATAGCTATGTTTCTGAAAAGCGTCACCGACAGCTAAGTCACCAAATTCGGGCGCGTTTCGCTCCCAACCAACAGCGTGGCAACCGGACCAGTTGCCTTTAGTGCTAGCGCCGATATCGGTCGCCATGCGAATGCCCTCACCAGTATTGTATGGCGTTCCACGCACCTTCGCCAGGTCCCACCCTGGTCCGAGATACCGCGTGCGCCATTCCGAGTTGGCTTGGAAACCGCCAGCAGCGAGAACAACGGCCTTCGAAGCGAGTTCCTTAACCTTTCCGTTGTGCCGGACTTTGACGCCATGCACCGCTACACCATCGGAAATCAGTTCCAATGCGCGAGCCTCGAACCAGATGTCTATCCCGCGCTCCCGTGCCGCATACCACTGTGCTTCCACAAGACCCGGTCCACCACCATAGGACTCAACGGTCAATCCGCCCCAAAATTTGAATCGGCCAGCAACCTTGAACGCCTGTCTTCCCCAAATCGGCGCGAAACGCACACCTTTTGTGCGCAGCCATTTCAGCGTTTCGAAACTGTTCTTCACAAGAATTTCGACCAACTCTGGATCGGTCCGGTATTCCGTTACCCGGAACATGTCGTCGAAAAATTGATCCTCGGTATAAGTACCGAAATCGGTGATCCCGCATTCACCGTCAGTTAGGTCGGGCATCAGCTCACGAAGATCCTCGACGCCGTTGTAGACGGTTCGAATCGCACCCGCTGTGAACCTGGTATTGCCACCACCAAGGTCCTCAGGGGCCGCCTCGAGCACCAAGATTTTGGCGCCACTTTCCTCGGCAGAAAGGGCGGCGCACATCGCGGCATTTCCGGCACCCACGACCACAACATCATAGTCCATGGCTTACTCCTATTTCTGGGTTCACGAAAATTGGGTTCTGGCACTAGTGGTCCTCGTCGTCCGCATGCCATTTGCCATTGTACACGTATGTATAAAATGCACAGCTTTATAGCGAATGTTCGCCCCGGAGATTTGAGCTCTCGACTAATAAGTACTAGGTCCCAGACTACGTGGGCTGCCGGATGGAATTTTGATGGCGAGACCCACCAATGGGAATCATTAGTTCGCTGTTAGTCTGCTCATGCAGGTCCATGCGTACATAAGTGTGGACAATATGCCAGGAACCGTGAGGTCCAGTATGAGCTGCTAGGAAATAGACTCGTCATTATTGAATCTCCTGTCGGGCCAAGTTAGAGCAATATTGGGTCTCGCTTAAGACGAAGGTCAATTTCGAAAGTGCACCACGATATAGATGCGCTGCTCGCGGAAATCAGAGCTTGCAGATATTGCTCGAACGAATTGCCGCTTGGTCCTCATCCAGTGCTAATTGCACGGCCGAACGCACGCCTATTAATCATCGGTCAGGCGCCCGGAACACGCGTGCATTGGACGGGCATTCCTTGGAACGATCCTTCGGGGGAACGGTTGCGCGGTTGGCTCGGCATCGAAAAATCTGTGTTTTATAATCCGGATTGCGTGGCCATCATGCCGATGGGCTTTTGTTACCCAGGCGCTGTCCCCCGTGGCGGCGACGCGCCACCGAGACCGGAATGTGCGCCGATGTGGCACGAACGGCTGCGGGCGTTCATGCCGAACATCGAACTGACGGTGCTTGCCGGCATGTATGCCCAAAAGTATTATCTAGGAAAGAAACGGGCCAAAACCTTGACCGAAACGGTGAAAGCGTGGCGCGATTATGGCCCGAATTTTTTCCCAATACCGCATCCATCCTGGAGATCGACCGTGCTCGTGCGAAGTAACCCATGGTTCGAGCACGAGCTACTTCCGGACCTTAGAGCCCGCGTTAATGGAGTGATCTGGAAATGCTGAGTAAATGACACACCAAGGATTGGGGCGAACACCTTCCCCGGGCGCATAAGTAAATCGTGGGCTAGTTTGTGTCTCTGACGTCCCTTGCCAACCATTGATTTTTGACGGTCAGTTTGATGACAAGTTTATAGCTGGTGCGATTATCCATTTTCATTGTGGCAATCTCGGCATAAGTGCAGATTTGGCTTCGAGACCGACCAGGGAGTTAGGTCGACAACGCCAAAAACCGAAGTTCCGGTCGAGTTTAGTCTTGGAACCTGGTTCTTCGATAGGACAGCTGTTTATAAAGAAATTCAGACCGATTTGGGATTTTGACACGTGGCTCAGGACGGCCAGGTAGCCAAAGTGTTTACTGCATAACGAACATGGCGTCGACGTTTGCCATTTGTCTTTGGGTGGCCCTCCCTGAAGTGGTGACGTGTTACAGATCTTTTATGTAGGACGTATACAATGACTCTCTTACGGCTATTGAAGATTCCGGATTCAGTTGCATAACCGTTGCTGTTCTTGAACAGTGGCTGATGCAACCGACTATGCCAATTCGTTTCGTTCTCCTTGTCCCCAACGCTGATCCGGGCTAGGTAACCGCCGCCGCGTGATAACACAATGTCATCGATCCCGGATTTAACCATGCACCGCTACCGCACTCATACATGCAACGACCTTCGCCCAGAGAATGTTGGTGAGACAGCGCGGTTGTCCGGTTGGATCCATCGTCGCCGTGAGCATGGCCAATTGGTGTTCCTGGATTTAAGGGATCATTTTGGCATCACTCAATGCGTGGTAGACATCGAGGACCAAACTTTCGAATCTGTGGAGAGAACGCGTGTCGAAAGCGTGGTGACAATCACTGGACGCGTTGTGCGTCGCGACGACGAGACGATGAACCCGCGCCTGCCGACGGGAGAGGTAGAATTGCGCATCGATTCCTTCGAGATTCAATCCTCCGCTGCGGTTCTCCCGCTTCAAGTCAATGCAGAAGAAGACGCCGGGGAAGACACTCGTCTGAGCTATCGCTTTCTCGACCTTAGGAGAGAGCGTATTCACAACAACATAATGCTACGTTCGAATGTAATTGCTTCGATCCGGAGGCGTATGGTGGAGCGTGGTTTCACCGAATTCCAGACCCCGATCCTAACCGCGAGCTCACCCGAAGGCGCCCGTGACTTTCTGGTTCCGTCGCGCCTGCATCCGGGTAAATTTTACGCGCTCCCTCAGGCCCCACAACAGTTTAAGCAATTGGTGATGATGTCCGGTTTTGACCGCTACTTTCAGATTGCCCCATGCTTTCGAGACGAGGACAGCCGTGCTGACCGTTCGCCGGGTGAGTTCTATCAGCTCGACCTTGAGATGAGTTTTGTCGAGCAAGAAGATGTATTTACCGAGATGGAGCCGGTTCTAGCGGGCGTATTCGAGGAGTTTAGCGACTGGTCGGTACCTCGACCGTTTCCGCGCATTCCATATGCCGAGGCTATGCTGAAGTATGGTTCAGATAAGCCAGATCTCAGGAACCCGCTCGAGATCTGCGATGTATCGGATGTTTTTGAAGACAGCGACTTTGCGATCTTTGCTAAGACTGTGGCTGGTGGGGGCGTGGTCCGGGCACTTCCAGGCCCGAAATGCGGCAGTCGGGCAATTTGTGACCGAATGAATTCCTGGGCTCAAGGCGAAAGTGCACCTGGGATGGGGTACATCATTTTGGCTCAAGGGGGTGGGCGTGGCCCGATCGCGTCGCGCATCAGTGACGAGGCTCTTGCCACTTTAAAGCAGCGCACTGGAATGGGTGATGGCGACGCCATTTTTTTTGCCGCCGGAAAGAATGGTGACGCGACGAAACTTGCTGGCCAGGCGCGTTTGAAGCTCGGCGATGATCTCGATATTTCAGAAAAAGGGATCTATAAGTTCTGCTGGATCGTCGATTTCCCGATGTATGAGTTAGACGAGGGCACTGGCAAGATTGAGTTCTCGCACAATCCATTTTCAATGCCGCAGGGTGGGCTCGATGCGCTGGAAAAACAAGATCCGCTCGATGTCCTTGCTTATCAATACGACATCGTGTGCAACGGTGTGGAACTTTCTTCGGGCGCGATACGCAACCATTTGCCGGAAGTGATGTTGAAAGCCTTTCAGATCGCAGGCTACGGGGTCGAAGAAGTCGAGGCAGAGTTCGGTGGTATGCTAAACGCATTCAGGTATGGTGCGCCGCCGCACGGTGGGTTCGCGCCGGGTATTGACCGCATCGTTATGCTGATCGCTGATGAGCCAAACATCCGGGAGGTCATTTTGTTTCCGATGAACCAGCGGGCCGAGGATTTGATGATGGGCGCGCCGAGCAAGGTTCGGCCGGAGCAACTTCGCGAACTTAGTGTTCGCAGTACCCTGCCTCCGTCTACACAGGCCAGCGGATAGCTGGGTGAGGGTCTAGTTGTTGGATTTCACGGACGGTCATGTGCCGGTTTACTCGGCCTTAGGGAGTCAAGAAGGCCCTCGTAACGCTTGAGCATATCGCGAGTGATGCTACGGGCCTCGGCCCGGTCGCGTACCACGCGCGGTGAGATCAATACAATTAACTCCGTTCGTCGCCTGTCTGAGTTGGTGCTACCAAATAGTTTGCCGACGACGGGAAGCTTGTGGAGAACCGGGATTCCTGAGTCGAGATCGTCGTCGCGTTCGCGAATTAGTCCGGCAAGCATGACGGTGGATCCATCGTTGATGGCAGCTGTACTGTTAATCCGGCGCTGCTGAATAGTTGGGGAGTCGATGTCAGATGTTTCAGTCCGGATCACCCGCGAGACCTCCTGGAGGATATCGAGGGAGACTAATCCACTCGATTTCACCTTTGGCGTTACGTGTAGCGTGACGCCTGTGTCCCGATATTCGATCTCGTTCACGATCCTGGAGTCATCGGTCGCGGTGGTCGATGAGGTGCGCGTCACGATTGGAACTTGGTCCCCGACATGCAGGTGTGCCGTCTCGCCATCTACCACGAGGAGTTGAGGCGAGGACACCACACGCACATCTGTTAGATCTGACAAAGCATCGATTACCAGTCGAGAACTGTTCGATCCCTCGATCGTTACTCCAAAGCCGGGAACGCCTGGGTTAACCGTGGTCCGGCTTTCTCCCCGGGTCAGGACTGAGGTGACGTCGCCTACCTCGAGAAAGTACTGTAAGCCGTACCGCAACCGGTCACGCAGCGTGATCTCGATCACCGTTCCCTCAATCAGCACCTGCAGGGGGGAGATGTCGAGCTTTGCTAATACCTCGGCGATGATGTCATATTCCCCCTGTGTCGCCCATACCAAGAGCGCATTTGACGCCTTGTCAGCCATGAAACGGGGCTTATTGGGGGATTCTGTATTCGTTCCGGCCGACGTTTGGGGGGCTGTGGAACCACTGGTTAAGGATGAGTCGGTATTTGAATCAGTGGGCACGACGCCTTCGCCGAAGGCACCGCCAAGAGTCTCGACGAGCTGGCCGGCCACACCGTTCTTTACAAAATAGACGAAGAGCCGACGTCGGTCTGCGTCGCGGGTACGGTCGAGACGCCCGATCCACTCTCGGGCTTGGTCCAGATAGTCCGATTGCCGGCCGATCGCCATGATGGCGTTCATCCTTTTGACCGAAAAAAATCGCACCAGCCCACCCAGTGGGCCTTTCACATCTTCACCGAAGATCTGTTGGAGTTCTGCTATCACAGTTTCGGGTTCCGCCTTTTCAAGGCCAACCAGCGCGACTAATTGTCCCGCCATCTGGT
Organism: Rhodospirillaceae bacterium; assembly: GCA_002722775.1. Classification (GTDB taxonomy): domain Bacteria; phylum Pseudomonadota; class Alphaproteobacteria; order Thalassobaculales; family Thalassobaculaceae. Next base: position 35,140 of record PBMU01000057.1, on the reverse strand, counting down.
CGATGTCAAAAACCCGAATGGTTCGCCGTGCCGCATCACGTTCCGTTAGAGAACCCGCCAACACGATCAGATTGCGAGCCGGATCTACAAGCAGGGCGCCGTCCTTCTTAAGAACAGGTTTTAGAAGTCGGGCCATTTCGCTGGCTCCGATATAGCGAAGCGCTATCGCCTCCATGCCATAACCTGGTGTTCTGCTGCCCGAACGCTCCACGTTGGTTACCGCATTTGCCGCTGGAATGATCCGGGTAATCTCCGGTTCATGGATGGCGACGAGACCATGGTTGGCTAGGACTTGGTCCAACACACGTAGCATCTGCCCTTGCGTCAATGGGCGAGGTGTCCGGAGTGTGACCTGGCCAGTTAATTTTGGGGGAAGAACATAATTCAACCTAAGCAAGTCTCCCAATATCACTTTGAGAACCTGCGCTAGGCCAGCGTCTTGGAAGCTCACGCTTAGATCGCCGGCCATTGCAGGTTCTAATTCCGTTATTTGACCGCCAGTAGTGGCTTCGACCGGGTACATTTCATCGATCAATTTTAATGGGGCCTGGTCATTGTTTCGGAGTTTTGCGTCCCTCCGTGTCGGTTTTGGCGAGGGCGTGTCATCCTTCGAGGTAGCCGCGGCGATGGCTGGGACGTGGTAATTGGCGGCAGGAGCCAGGCTGCGTTCGCATGCAGCCAGCGTTGTCAGGGCAAGCGTGGTCAGAATCAGCCGGGATAATCTATTGACACGCCACATCATCGACTGACCCCATGACTCGGCAACCATCTGGTATTTCGGGTTGATGGAGCACTATTCTCTTTGGCGCCCGGTTCCGACAGGTCGAAGACGCGTCCGTCACGCGTGAAACTCACGCTTGAACTCCCTATGGATATGAGCGTCCAGCCGTCCACTTTGTCGCCCTCGTACAGCTCCATAATCCTACCTGTCCGTTCTTCAGTTAGGAGAATCATGCGCTTAGTGGAAGACCGCACTATACCCGTCACGCGATAACCGGCAAGTCGTGTGGGCGAAGGCAATGGTTTCGGCTCAGATTGAGCGCTTGGTACACGCCGACCAGCGGAGAACAGAGGCCGCTTAATCGTTTCCGTGAAGGTCGCCAAATCTGGAAAATTGGGTGAGGGTTCGGGCTTCCAAACACCAGGTGGGGCAATTGCGTCCATAACCTTCGGCTCTAACGGATCCGCGAGCCATGGCCAGGCACTGGTTGCCAATAGAATGGTCCAGAGACAAGCCCATCTTGCGGCTGTCATCATGTTTGCCCCCACTTGAGAGCGGCGAGATCAAGCACTGCCTCAAGCTTTTTCGTACCGGACTGCGGACGAACCTCGATACTTTCGATTTTTACTACTGGCGCGCGACTCTCGATACCATGCAGCAGGCGCTGAATTTCGGACATTGTGCCCGAAATATCGGCGCGAATACGAACCGTACGAAACGGAGAAGTTTCGAGTGGAGTGAGTGATTGGAGTGTATGCACCACCGTGTCTGCTAAACTCGCCTCCTCGCGCAGCAGCTCCTGCAAAGCAAGGTCGGATACGAACCCTTTTGGTGCGGTGGGCAATGATCCGTTTGCCACCTTGATCGTAGCCTGACGAGCTTCTAGCGCCGGTCCCCGGGCGACGATCGCCATTTGAGTTTCGAGGGATCGAAGCAGCTTGATAAGCCTAGTGTCCCGGTTCTGATGAAGGTCAATTAGAGGCATGATAAACAGAAAAGTTCCGATCAGCATGACCAGCGTTAAAAGGATCCAAGCTGCTACGGGAGAAAGTGTATTATTTTTCATTTAGTTACCACTTTGGAGACAACAACATTGCTAGAGACTATAAACCGATCCGCACCCGAAGCGGGATCGCGTGAGATCGGGGCTTCGAAATGAGTTCCGGTTAGAAACGTAGAGGCGTTGAGTAATCCGATTAAAGCAGTCGCTGAAGCGGATCGACCCTCTAATAGCAGAGCGTTGCCCCCAAACGAGAATCGATGGATCCAGGCATGATCCGGCAGACGGCGGCTCACTTCATCGATCAGCACTGTGACTGAGACACGGTTCTCGCGAAAGTCGGACCGCTGAGTGTGGCGCGCCTCAAGTGTTTCGACCTCTGTCGCCAATTGTAGTATCGCGTTTGCTTTTGGCCTAATTTCAGCGAGCTTTGTGCGCAATTCTCGTTCCCGCCACTCTTGAGCTGCGTAAGGTGAGCCGGCCGCTGCAACTAGTAGGCAGCCCGTTACTACGGTAGGCCAACTCAATGCGCCGCGCCGCGTGGAGCGTTTTAGAGTATCTAGCAGGTCGTTCCCGATTGGGTCACCAAGCGCATCGGGTCCTGCCACCACGTGATCGTAAATGATGCCCGTATTTGCGAGTGGGCGCGTAATTGCGTCAAGGCGATCACGTGGGACGACGGTCAGGTCAACGTGGATCTGCCCGCCACTTGAATGGTGAACGCGCCGTGCTACATGGACATCGGCCGCGTGAAATGGCGTTAGCCGTTCTATCTCCACATCAATGACTTGATCCAATGACCGCAATGCGCTGTCGGGCAGGGTGAGGCTGGATCTGACTACCATGGTGTCGGGAAGGTAAAGCACAACAGGTGTATTCCACCTGCGTATCGCGTCTGGCAATCCTGTGAGGTCGACCTGCCTCTTGTTAGAGAGTTTAGTTCCGATCGCCAACGAGACAGCGAAACCACTGTTTTCTGGCGTAACGAGAGTGTAGCGGCGCGCTAGTCCGAGTATGCGTTGCAAACTCTCCGGAAGGCTGTCTCTTAAAACGTCGAACCAACCCGTGAGAAATGCAGATATCGCGATCATGAATGACTGTCCTATGCCAAATCGATCCCACACGACTGCTTGACTTTAGCGCCTTGTACATCCGTGGCAAATGTCCTTACGGCACAGTTCGCCAGAAGAGAATCCTGAACGGTCTGCGTGGTTCATGGGATAGAGTTACCTCGGCCCAACGGTGGATCGCGGCGCCGGGGCTACCGTTGATTCTGACCTCAATCCGGTAGCTGTGTCCAGGCCCCGGGGACAGTTGGTGGGCGTGGGCTGTCAATAGATCCACCGGTAGGGGACCCACGGCGCGGGCGGTTTGGATCGTGCGCGCGCCGTCTGACATTAATCCAGGGACCGTGGCGAGCAGTTTGGGGCTAGCGAATTCGGGATCTATGCGGTCCGATCGGCAGTTCACTGTGATCTCTGTGATAAGGGTGGCGAACGCTCGTTCATCCATGCCGGGCAGGCCCCGCAATTGGTCGATGGAAAGGAAGCCGTCGCCCACCTGACGCGCCCTGCGCACGGTGTCGACGAGAAGGGTCGGAACGGTAACGCCTGCATGCCGCGCGAGTGCGGCAAAGATCGCGATATCGCCCCGATTGAGATCCCAGAGGGCACAGGTGTCCCGGACCCGGACTCGCAAGGCGCGACCCGCCACCGACACGTTGAGCCACCCCTGGTTTGAGCGAGCGTGGTTCCGTCCCGATGGCTCAAACAGGCTCAAGACGGCGGCATGGATCGCACCCTCGGCAAGCGCGGCGCCGCGTGCTCGGTTCTCCTCTACACGTTTCAGCTTAACCTGATTATCTGTGAGGGAGATCAATCCGATCGCTAGAGCCGATAGCATTATGAATGAACCAAGCACCGCCATCAGTGCCATGCCAAGCTGATCTGAACGGTTGCGGGTCATCGTATTGCCTGGCGGTGGTGGATTTGGGCGATGGCCGGTGGCCATCCTGGCGCTGTGAGGCGAACAAGATCGGGGAGGTTTTTATGACCACTCCAATTAGATTGCCATCGGGCCTTGCTGTTCCCTTGTTGGCTGCCGAAATACTCAAAGCGAGCACCTTTTGGTAATCGCACCGACACTGTTTCCTTGCCTCTTCTAGTTCGTATTTTCATTTCGCCACCCGGGAAAATCCTCAGTTCACGGTCAATCAATCCCCCGACCGCCGATGGTCCTGCGGGACCTACAGAGAAGATTGTAGTTTCCGTTCCTTCAAACCGGACAATGGGACGTTGCGCGTCTTGATCATGGAGGGGGAAGGCGGTTTCGGTCTGCTGGCGCAGAATACGGTGCGCCTTGGCGAGATCGCGAAGTCCGAAAGTGCGATCCGTTAGACGCTCGCTGATCTCGAAGCTCGTCCGAAGGCCTCCCGCAAGGACAACAACTAAGAGACCGAGCAGTGTAAAACCGACTAGCAGTTCCAGGATTGTGAACCCTGCTTGTCGTGGATCTGTCATTGCGTATTTCCCACGGGTATCAGACGCGTTGACTCTAAAATTACTACCTCGTCCTCCTTTGTTACGGTTAGTTCCAAATCAAAGGCGCGGATAAGAGCTGTCGGCGATACACGCAAGCTGGCAAGGAGGTGCCATGTGGTCGTTGGATCCAAGCGCCCCCAGCTCTCACCTTCGGTGATAGGGCGGCTAGTACCGAGCTCGGCCAGCAGCGAACGGGCGTGCAGCGTGGCATGCATTTTGTTATTTGAACGGCTCGTGGCATCGATGGATACCGCTCCGGTGCGAAACACCATAGTAAGCGCCAGTGCGCCTAAGGTTAGGGCGACCAGCACCTCCAGGAGCGTGAACCCACCTTGTTCATCAAGTCGAGTGCGATTCATGTCGATTAGAACCCGCCTAGCCTGATAGCATTGCGTCGTTTAGATTTGCGACTGTGGCGAGTAAGGCAAGGATTACACCTGCCACAGCGACACCCAGGACCAAGATTAGAACTGGTTCAATTAGACCTATTAGACGGGTGAGTGATTGATTCACTTCGTCAGCCTGGTACTCGGCGGCCTTGGCAAGCGTTTGCTCAAGTGCGCCACTTTCTTCACCGATCCGGACGAGCTGTATTGCCACTGCGGGAAAGAATCCGCATTCCGCCATAAGGACGGCTAGGCCACGGCCCTCCCCGATCGCCCCGGCGATATGTTTACCGGCTCGTTGCATGACATGGTTCGAGAACCCATAGGCGGCAATCTCTACCGCTTCTGGTAAGGCTACGCCGTGAGCCAGAAGGATCGATAGGCTACGCTCCCACCGTTCAGTCTCGATCCTCGTCCATAAAGGACCGAGCACTGGCAGGGCGAGAACCAATTTATCACGTGATGTACGCCCAATCGGCAACAGGATCGCGCTCATAGAGATACCGACGACGACCAAGAGCATCCAGCCATGGTTGATCAGGAAGGACGACAACGCGAGTACCGCGCGCGCAGTAGCGGACGGTTCGCGTCCTGAAGCAGCGATAATAGGTGCCAGTTCAGGCACTACTAAAGCGAAGAGAATCACAATTGCTATGATGGCCATTGCAATCAGAATCAATGGGTAGATCATCGCGGATCGAATCTGTTCAGCCAGTCGGTGTCGGCGCTCATGATGTTCAGCCAGCCGCGAAATTGCGCCGGATAGCTGGCCGGACGCCTCAGCGGATTGTATGATCGAAATATCCAAGGGGTCGAATCGGCCTGGCTCGAGCTGCATCGCCTCGGAGAATGCGCTACCGCGACGGATCCGGTCCGCTAGCCTCTGAGTGAGTGCAGTTTTTGGCGAACTGTCGTCTTGTCTAGCTACGAGATCGAGCGCCCGGTCAATAGTAAGTCCTGCCTCTAGAAGGGTCGCCGTTTGGCGAAGCAGGGTTCGTATCTGTCGATTTGTTGCTCGGAGGGTCGGGCCAGACCCCTTTTCCATGATTCTCATTCGAAGGTGGCGCCAATGCAGTTAGCGACCTCAGTCACGCTGGTTTCACCCGCAGCAATCCGATTTAGCCCGTGTTTTAACAAGGTTTCGGTCTGACCGTCCAAGAGCATCGTATGGCGCAGATCGTCGAGACCCGCGCCGTCGGCGACGGCATCGCGGAGCCGTGGCGTCATTATTAGTAGTTCGGCCAGAACCAGCCGCCCTCGGAACCCGGTCCCGTGACAAGAAGGGCACCCTACTGGTTCTCCGATGCGTTCGCTAAGAAGGCTTCTGTCAGCGTTAGTGAGGCCCAGAAGTTCTGTATCCGACGGGGTCGGCGCTCGTGTTTTTGCACAGTCGGGACAAAGCCTGCGAACAAGGCGCTGGGCGAGGACTGCCTTTAGCGATGCCGTCAGCAGATACGCCTCCAAGCCCATATCGCGCAGCCGTGTGATTCCACTAGGCGCGTTGTTGGTATGCAGCGAGGAAAGGACTAGATGGCCGGTGAGCGAGGCTTGAGCTGCTAACCGGGCGGTTTCTTCGTCCCGGATCTCGCCAACCATGATAATGTCCGGATCCTGACGGACTATGGATCGTAAGAGATTTGCGAAACCGAGGCCGATCCGAGGCGCCACCTGGATCTGGTTGACACCGGCCAGTCGGTATTCCACCGGATCTTCCACCGTGATAATCTTGCGGCTGTCGTGATTAAGCCTGCCGATCGCACCGTAGAGTGTTGTAGTCTTTCCACTTCCCGTCGGACCGGTCGCGAGCACCATTCCGCTTGGTGACCTAAGGACCTTTGCGAGCGCGGCCTTAGCCTGGTCAGAGAATCCTAGGGCGTCAATATCGTCAGGCGCGAAAGACTGATCGAGCAGGCGTAGAACGACGCTCTCCCCATCCAGTGTAGGCATGGTCGATATCCGTATGTCGATTGGTCGGCCCTGAACCGCGAGCGAAGCGCGGCCGTCCTGCGGTAATCGCTTTTCCGCAATATCCAGATTCGCTAAGACTTTGAACCGGCTTACGATCATGTCAGCCAGATAATGTTCGGGCGCAGCCCCGAGTTCGATGAGCTGCCCGTCTATACGATAACGGGCTCGCAGCCCATCTTCGCTGGGCTCGATGTGTAGGTCTGATGCGTCGTTGGCGACCGCCCGGTCGATCAGCAGCTCCGCCGCTCGGATCGCCGGCGCATCGCTGCCAGAATCGAGCCGCGCGTCAGTAACTATCGGATCACGGGGCGGAGTTGGGTCTGATCGGTAGAGCCGGTCCAAGGCGCGGTCGATCTCGGCCGGAATACCAACGCGCACCGAAATCAACTTGTCAATCAGGATCTGAAGTGACCGGATGGCTTCGTCATTCAAGGGATCTGCCATGGCGACTGTGAGACGCTCTGGATCTTCCTCTATAGGGAGGATCCGCGTTCGGCGCAGGAATGGCACGCTTATTCCTCCGGCATTAACCGGTTGGGTGGGAAAATCCGCCTGTTCTGCCAAGGGAAAATCCAGTTCCTCTGAGAGGAGAGCAGCCATTGTGCGTTCATCGACTAGACCCCGGCGAGTTAGCAGAACGTGAAGGCGTTCGCCAGATTTGCGGGTCAACTCTTCTGTCTCGATCATCGCCTCGCGGGTGATGAGGCCCCGGGTGACAAGAGTTTCGGAGATGTCTAATGCTTTGGTCATTAGTGTTCCGATCGGATTCAAAACAAGTATCGCTTCCCATGTCTGTGGGTCAATTGATTCGGCTGGCGCCTTAGCAGTTTCCTTTGCTGTTATCGATACAGGATGATCCTGGCCGCCGGCCACGAGTGGCAACCAAACACTATGGCGTTGAAGTGTTGTTAAGCGAATCTGCGCTGGAAAGTCTGGACGATACGAATATCATCAAACGTGATCTGACCCCGGTTATAGGGGCAGATGAGGCCAATCTGGGTGTTCCACCTATTGGATGACGCCAGGCTGGTAATAAAGCCGATATTCATTAGCATGGAGGATTGCTAAGGCTGTCTATAGTCGGCTTGCCGCGGGCATGGCTGGCGACGGCGGAGCTCTGGTGGTCTTTGCGGTCGGTTCTCGCATTCCTTGGTGGCAGAGCGGGGTGATATAGCACTGTGAAATGTCACTATGTGGATCACGTGGACGCGGTGGAGTTGTTTATGCTTGGCGTGATTCTCTCTGCGATACTTCTTAAGTCTGAGGAAAAAGGCCCGGCGAACCGGGCCTCTCCCAAACGGCGATTACAGGAAGATCAGACGACGCCAAAAGCTAACATGGCGTTGGCGACCTTCTTGAAGCCAGCGATATTGGCGCCAGCGACGTAGTTGCACCAGCCATCCTTTTGAGCACCGTCTTCGGCGCAACGCGAATGGATGCCTGTCATTAAATCGCGCAGCATGTTCCTCAGTTCCTCATTACTCCAGGCGCGACGGCCAGAGTTCTGACTCATTTCGAGGGCTGACATGGCCACGCCGCCGGCATTAGCAGCTTTTGCTGGGCCAAAGAGTATCTTGGCCTCCAGGAACTTGTGCACACCATCGAGATTGGTCGGCATATTCGCACCCTCAGATACCGCCATTATTCCGTTGGAGAGCATAGTTGCTGCGTCATCAGCGGAAATTTCATTTTGGGTCGCACACGGCATTGCGAGATCAGCTTTAACACCCCAGGGACGCTTACCTTCGTGGTATTCAGCACCCTTAAAATGGTCTGCATATTCGCTGATCCGGCCGCGTCGCTTACCCTTTAGTTCCTTGACCCAATTTACTTTCTCGAGGTCAATACCGTCCGGATCGTAAATAAAGCCGTTCGAATCCGACAAAGTAAGGACCTTGCCGCCTCGATGATTAATCTTGTCGGCGCCAAAGGTAGCCACGTTTCCTGACCCAGAAATGAGAACGGACTTGCCTTCAACACTATCACCCTTGGTCTTCAACATCTCGTCCATGAAATACGCACACCCGTAGCCAGTCGCCTCAGGCCGCATTTCGCTTCCACCATATTCGATGCCTTTACCAGTCAGCACGCCGGTGAACTCATTAGTAATCCGTTTGTACTGGCCGAACATGTAGCCAATTTCACGACCACCCACACCAATATCGCCTGCTGGAACGTCAACGTCTGCACCGACATGGCGATAGAGTTCGGTCATAAAGGACTGGCAGAACCGCATAACTTCCCGGTTGGTTTTACCTTTTGGATTGAAATCGGCCCCACCTTTGCCGCCACCGATAGGCAGACCGGTGAGCGCATTCTTGAAGGTTTGCTCAAAGCCAAGAAACTTCAGGATCGATTGATTGACAGACGGATGGAACCGGAGACCACCTTTATAAGGTCCAATAGCGTTGTTGTTCTGAACGCGGTAGCCACGGTTTACTCGTATATTTCCAGCTTCGTCTTCCCAACAGACCCGGAAAGAAACTATCCGATCTGGTTCCGCCATGCGTTCAAGCAGTTGCAGGTCAAGATAGATAGGATGGTCTTGCATCCAAGGTATGATATCGGCGGCCACTTCTCTTACAGCCTGGTGAAACTCCACCTCTCCCGGATTTTTTGCTTCAACCCCTTGCATAAAGGAATCGAGATCGCTAGCTCTTTTCGCGCACATAGTGCCCCTCCGTTGTTGATTAGTGTCCGCCCCCATCCGAAACATCTTTTAGGCGAAGCGAAGTATAAACCCACAGTTTCCTCACAATGATCTTTAACCCCCGACGACCGATGGAGACAACTGCAAATTAACTATGAAGGACCTAGAACTTCATACTAATGGCTAACGGCGGCGCAGACGGGTCGACGATCGGTCTTGCCTGATAGCAATCATGTCTCTGGGTCGTTTAGAATAACGCTAGAAGCTTTGCGTCACCGCCCGAGTGCTGCGCAGGGTCTTCGAGGGTCTGCGCCCCCAGAAAGTAAACCAGTTGCTCCGTCGGCGACAATTGCGCAAACAGCACCTGCTTTCCAGGTTAGGTCCGGCCAGTCCTGTACGTCGTGCCCCTTCGCACGCAGGGCCGATCGCGTCGCTTCGTCAATCCTGCTCTCGATCCGTAATACGTCGGGGAGAGCCTCATGCGGTTCGAAACTTTCGGGGTAGCTATAGGTCGCAAACCGGGGCGCTTCTACTGCGTCTTGGGGTTCCATGGCGAATTCCGTCATGTTTAGCAGTACCTGAATCATCGACTGACATTGCACATCCGCGCCTGGTGTGCCGAATGGAATGACTGTGCCCTCGGGGGTCTCGGCGATCGCCGGATTGGGTGTCAGACGAGGTCGTTTCCAGGGCGCGACCTCGCACGGGTGGCCGGGCACCGCCCAGGACTGCGATCCGCGCGGCGAGGTCACAAGGCCCCAGCCAGGCACCACGGGCGAAGTCGCGGTTCCGTCACTTGGCGTGATGGAGATCGCGAGACCGTCACCGTCGACGACACAGGTGTAGGAGGTGTCTTGGGTCTGTGTGCTCTCTCGCTTGGCATTCGCCACACCGCCCCAAAGATTCATTCCGCGCAAAACCATGTTTGGCTTAATCATTGCCAGCTTTTCGGCGGCGTGAGAGCGTGAGAGCAGACGGCCTAGAGGCACGTCCACAAACTCAGGGTCACCAATGTACAATTCCCTATCGGCGAACACCAGCTTGAAAACTTCGGTCAGGTGGTGAATATAGTCCGGTGAGTTGTGCCCCAGCGTAACGAGATCTGCGTCATCCAGAAAGGACCACATCTGGGCCAGGCTTGGCCCCTGGCACCAGGGGCCGCATGCATGAAGGGTGACACCGCGATGAGTGACGGAAATGGGCGCCTCGAGCTTGACTTGGAACTCCGCTAGGTCCTCCATGGTCATCCAACCGCCATGTTCCGTGTCGTTGGCGACGATAGCGCAGGCGATGGCACCTTTGTAAAAAGCATCGCGGGCGGCCTGAAGCCCGGCGTGCCGCCCGCCACCGGCAGCCGTCTCCTCATCCGCCATATATTGCACGGCCCGGGCGAGATCCGTTTGGACGAACTTATCCCCAACCTTGGGCGGCTGGCCGTGGGGCAAATAAATTTCCCGGTTTGAAGGCCAACGCCGGTATTCCTGCTCGTGCTCCCGGATTGTCTGGGCCAGCAACTCATGCATGGCGAACCCATCGCGCGCCGTACTTATCGCCGACTGGGCAACGTCTGCGAAGGACATAGTGCCAAAATATTTGAGGGCCGTGATATGTGCATCCGGCGCGGCAGGCACGATTGATCGCAGCACGCCATGCGGTACATGCCCATCGTAGATCTTAGCCAGATGGTTGATATCGGCTGCTCGGGGCCAGCGCCCGACCCCACTGATCGTCACTACTTTACCGGTCTCAGGCTCGCGAATCATGATTGGTGCGACCCCTCCGAAATTAACCAGGTCGCTTTGCACGACGGCAAGTGTCAGTGCGCTCGCGATACCTGCGTCCACCGCGTTTCCACCGGCTTCTAAGATTGCGTGCCCGGCCTGCGCCGCCAAAGGATGCCCGGCAGCTACCATGTGGGTGTAGCCGTGAACAGTGGGACGGTATCTTGCCATGATCGCCTCTTCGATATTACACGCGCTGCGTGGACGCCCGAACAACATCATGCCATGGTCCGTCCGTTGAAGCGATTCGGGGGGCGCTGTATGGTGAAGCGTCGAGTTGGGGAAACAGGTTTGCCAGAAGATGTTGAGAAGGCGGTGGGCGTTGCGCGCGCGGAAAAGGCTAGCGCCATGGCGCGGGGCGCGGTCGAACGACTGGACCGAGATAATGATTGGACTCAAGAAATGGCTCACGCCTTCCGTTCGGCGAGTTGGGCTCGACCTAAATGACGGACCTGTATTGGTTGGAGGCTAGGGAGGCGGCGCGACTGATCGTCGACAAGAACCTCTCGCCGGTTGAGTACGTGACAGCACTTCTAGACCGGATCGAGGCATATGACGGTGGTCTCAACGCTTTCCTGACCCTCCGACGCGAGGCCGCTCTGGCGGACGCGAAAGAGGCGGAAGTCTCTGTGATGCGGGGCGAAGAACTTGGACCATTGCACGGTGTGCCGTTTGCCCTAAAAGACATTATCGACGCCGATGGCTGGCCGACGACAGCTCATTCCCGCCTCTTGGCGAACAATGTAGCTGCGGCCGATGCGCCAGTTACTGCGAAACTGCGGGCAGCTGGTGGTATTTTGCTGGGCAAACTCTCGACGCATGAGTTCGCGCTGGGTGGGCCCTCTTTCGATTTGCCCTGGCCGCCAGCGCGCAACGCCTGGGGGCGCGACTATTCGCCTGGCGGCTCTTCCAGTGGGTCAGGAGCCGCGGTTGCTGCCGGTTTTGTCCCAATTGCTCTGGGCTCTGATACTGGGGGTTCGGTTCGCAATCCGGCGTCTCTGAATGGACTGCTTGGTATGAAGCCGACCTATGGACGGGTCAGCCGGAGAGGTGTGGTGCCGTTGTCCTTCACTCTGGACCATGTTGGGCCATTGACCCGCACGACGGCGGATAATGCATTAGTGTTGGGAATAATCTCTGGTTACGATGTCTGGGATCCTGGAAGTTCGGACGAGACCGTGCCTGATTTCTCCAGCACGTTGGACGCTGGTTTGGAACATCTCAAAGTTGGCGTTATACGGCATTTTCACGAACGCGATATGATCGCTGATTCCGAAATGTCAGAGGCTTTTGAAGCGGCGGTCAGTGTGCTTGAATCTCTCGGCGCTGAGGTCCGACAGATTGAAACTCGACCTCTGGCGCAATATGCCTCTTGCAATCGGGTTATCCTGTTGTCTGAGGCTTGCGCCATTCACGAGAAATGGCTGGTCGACCGTACTGACGATTATGGGGAACTCTTGTTGAACCGTCTTTTACCTGGAACTGTGTTCAGTGGCGTCGACTATGTCCAGGCAACACGGACTAGAGCCAGGTACGCGGCCGAGTTCAACCAGTTTTTCGAGGATCTCGATGCGGTGATCGCGATCAACAATATGGAACCAGCGTTTTTGATTGAGGATTTTGAAGCCGGTGAGAAACATTATTCTCGACAGGCGCGTACACCGTTCAACGTGACCGGCAATCCAGCACTTGCGATACCGACAGGATTCAGCAAGGCGGGTCTGCCTCTGTCCATGCAAGTAGTAACTTCCCAATTCGACGAGGCCATGGGTTACCGTATCGCGGCGGCGTACGAGGCTGAGACTGGGTGGACAAGCAAACACCCGGATCTTGATGAAACTGCGCGCGTCGAAACTGATTAGACTGACTCGCGGGATTCTTCACATGTGGTTTATTGGCGTTGACGTAGGCGGCACATTCACGGATTTCCACGCACTTAATACAAAAGACGGTCGGGTCGCAGTGCACAAGACCCCGTCGACAGCTGAAGATCCTTCGCGCGCGATCCTAGATGGGCTTTCGGCGTTGATGGAAACGGCGGGTATTGTCGCCGATGAAATTCAACGACTGGCTCACGGCACTACTGTTGCGACCAACACGTTGATTCAACGCAAAGGTGCAGAGGTTGCGGTTATCACTACTGAAGGATTCCGTGATTTGTTGGAGATCGGGCGACAAATTCGGCCGAAAATGTATGACTTGAAGGCCGACTATCCACCGCCACTTGCTCCTAGGCACATGCGTTTCGAGGTCAACGAACGGATCGGGGGTAAGGGCCAGGTTATACGTGTGCTCTCGGACGAGGCTATCGCGACGGTGGTTGAAGAAGTGGCCGGAACCAAGACCGAAGCGTGTGCGGTTTGTCTTCTATTCTCGTTCCTGGAGCCGCATCACGAACACCGGATCGGCGCCGCCTTGCGCGAACGGTTGCCTGAACGGAGCGTATCGCTTTCATGCGAGGTGCAGCCAGAGTTTCGCGAGTACGAGCGATTTTCCACCACGCTTCTGAATGCCTATTTGCAGCCAATAATCGGGCAATACATGAAGACGCTGGGTTCGCGGTTTGCGGTTGTAGCGCCTAAGGCTCGGCTAGGCATCAACCAGTCGAGCGGTGGTCTGATGTCTGTCGAGCGCGCCGGTGATATGCCAATTCGCACTGCGCTCTCCGGCCCGGCGGCTGGGACAGTCGGAGCAATATATCAGGCGCGACTGGCTGAGAGACCCCAAGTGATTACGCTCGATATGGGCGGCACTAGCGCCGACGTGGCCCTGATCCAGGGTCACGAAGCCAGTATTGGCTACGACCGTACCGTCGCGGGGTTCCCGATGCGATTGCCGATGATTGATATCCATACAGTGGGTGCGGGCGGCGGCTCGATAGCTTGGTTCGACCGAGATGGTCTGATGAAGGTTGGACCCTTGAGCGCTGGGGCAGATCCTGGACCGGCTTGCTACGGGCGTGGTGGGACGGAACCTACTGTTTCAGACGCCAATCTAGTGTTAGGTCGTCTGCCAGATACACTGATTGGTGGTGTGATGGGGTTGGATGTCGAACTCGCGAGAAGGGCGATCCAACCGGCGGCCGATTTGCTTGGACTTACCGTCGAACACACGGCCCACGGCATGCTCGGTATTGTTGTCGCTAACATGGTGCGTGCTGTTCGGACGATTTCAGTCGAGCGCGGCCATGATCCGCGCGACTTTTCGCTAATGGCGTTCGGAGGAGCAGGGGCACTGCATGCTGGCGACGTGGCCCGCGCTTTGGAGATGCGTGAGTTAATTGTGCCGCCGGCACCCGGTATTCTGTGCGCTCAAGGACTTGTGGTCTCCGACCTGAAAGAGGACTTCGTTACTACGCGGCGGCTGCCGTACAACGACAAGGCGTTGGATGCGGTTACGGGTGAATTGCAAGTTCTTTGTGACAGGGCTGAAACCTGGTTTGAGGCCGAGGGTATAGTCGCGGTCGACAGGATCACGCGGATCGCATTTGATATGCGATACGTGCGTCAGAATTTCGAACTCACGGTTCCTTGGGTGGAGATAGGCGCCGTTGGTGAGCCACCTGACATGTCTTCACTAGAATCCTTACGCCAGCGCTTTTACGCATTGCACAAAAGGACCTACGGCCATTTTACCGAAACTGATCCAATCGAGATCGTTAATATCCGTGTTACCGCCGTTGGCCGAGCCGCACCCGAGCAACCGGTTCCGCAAGGGGACTCCAAATCGACCCCTACAAGTCCGATCGGCACGCGCGCTGTGTGGTTTGAGGCGGATGTGCCAGTGGACACGCCGGTCTATGCTCGCGCTGAACTTAACAATGGACAGGTGCTTCGAGGTCCGGCCGTGATAGAGCAGCTTGATGCATTAACCCTCATCCATCCTGGCGACATCGCCAAGGTCGACGGGTACGCCAACCTGATCATCGAGGTGGGAGTTCCAGTATGAACCAGAACACGCCGAGCCCGGATCCCATTACCACCGAAATCCTGTCTAATGCGCTCCAGTCCGTGACGGATGAGGCCTTTGTGGCGCTTATGAAGAGCGCCTATTCGACCAACATCAAGGAACGTCATGACCATTCCTGCGCTATTGTAGACCGTCGCGGTAAGTTGGTGGTTCAGGCCTGGAACAGTATTCCCGTGCATATCGCTTCGGTACTCGGCCAGATGGAAGCTCTATTCGCCAAATTCGACATCTCGGAAATTCAGGAGGGGGACATCTTCGCCGCCAACGATCCACACGAGGGCGGCGGTACCCATCTTCCAGATGTCAGTCTTGCCATGCCAGTATTTGTTGAAGGGGAGTTGCTTGGCTTCGTCTGCAACATCGCTCATCATGCTGATATCGGCGGCATGTCACCGGGCTCTATGGCTGGCGGGATGAGCGAGATCTATCAGGAAGGGTTGCGTATCCCGGTAATCAAGCTTTTCCGACGCGGTGTGCTCGACCGGGATCTGTTTGACATCCTGCTTTTGAACGTCCGTGTGCGTGATGAAAGGCGTGGGGACTACAACGCCCAATTTGCGGCTTTGCACCTGGCCGAGCGTCGCCTTCAGGATATCGCGGCGAAGAATGGCATGGGCTTGGTGGCCAAGGTGTTTGAGGAAATCATCTCGCGCACCCAAAAGCGCATGCGCGAGTCTATCGCTGGTATCCCCGACGGTGTTTATCGCTTCGAAGATGTGATGGACGACGATGGGCGCGACACTGTCAACGTGCCAATCAACCTCACTGCTACGATTGAAGGTGACCGCGCGGTCTTCGACTTCTCGGGGACAGCACCCCAGACCCCCGGCAATATCAACATTCCGCTGCATGGTACCAAGGCTGCCGTCTGCTATGCGCTTAAGGCAATGCTGGATCCGGAAATCCCTAACAACCATGGGGTGTTGGACGCGGTCGAGGTGACAGCCCCGCTGGGCACCATGCTGAGTTGTGTGGCCCCAGCCTCTGTTGCGTCCAGGGCACACACCTCGCAGCGAATCATCGACGTAGTGATAGGGGCTCTCGCCGTGCCGTTGCCCGATGCTGCTGTGGGAGCCGCAAATGGAGCGAACTCTATGGCTGTTTTCGCCGGAAACGACCCTGAGACCGGGGAGCCCTATGTTTATCTGGAAACACTCGGCGGCGGTTTCGGAGGGCGCAACGACCGGGATGGCAAGGATGGAGTACAGGTACACATTACCAATACTTCCAACCTCCCAGTTGAGGCGATAGAAATGGAATACCCCTTGCTGGTTGAGCGGTACGGATTGATCCCCGATTCCGGTGGGGCCGGACAATACCGTGGCGGTCTCGGTCTTCAGCGTGTCGTTCGACCGCTTGGTCACAGTTGCATATTCAACGGCGTTGGCGAGAGGTTCCGTAATCGGCCGTGGGGCATATTCGGTGGGGACGCCGGCGCAAGTGGCAGCTTTTGGTTGGAAGAGGCCGATGGCAGCCGTCGCCAGCTCGGGCACAAGCCGCCGGATATGCCATTGCGGGAGGATCAAGCGGTCGTTGTCAATACGCCGGGAGCCGGCGGCTATGGCGAACCCCGGCAGCGAGATCCGAACTCAGTGGCGGCCGACCGTATGTCTGGCAAGTTCAGTGAAGATTTCATAGCCCGCAATTACGGCTTGGATTGATCGCGGTGGTTGGTCGGAGAACGTTCAATTGATCGAATTGCATGGCGGTAACCTAGAGCCTACAAGAACCAATATTGCTGACACCCGGGGTATCCGTAGAATTCCGGCAGCCCATGACGCTCAGTTTCTGGCGGCCACTTAATGACCTGTCCCGTTGTTGCGTCGATACATTCGTTGTGCGAATCGCAAACGGAAGACCTGGGACGACGCTTGTCAGCTCTTGTTAGGGCAGGCGATACGGTGACATTGTCAGGAGACTTGGGCGCCGGCAAGACCACCTTCGCTCGCGCGATGATACAGACGTTGTGCGGTGTGGAACAAGAGGTTCCAAGTCCCACTTTCACTCTCGTCCAAGTATATGAAGCCGAGGATTTGTTGGAAATTTGGCACGTTGATCTGTATCGATTGGACGACCGAGAGGAGATATATGAACTGGGGCTGAACGACGCTTTAGAGTGTGCGCTCGTCTTGATCGAGTGGCCGGAGCGGGCAGGTGAGTATCTTACATCCAAAAGGCTAGAAATAGAAATTCGCTTTTGTGATAAACCGGAAGAGCGTTCCTTAGAATTCAAGGGCGGATCGGAATGGGCCAGGCGATTGGTGGGTTATTTGGAGGTCGAGACAAGGTGAACGACCTGGCGGATGCCGTGCTGGATAGACACAGGCTACTCGACCAGTTTCTTGAGCGGAATGGATTACTTGACGCTGAAATCACGGCTCTTCCGGTTGATTGCTCGTTCCGACGCTACTTCCGGACCGAGCGGAACGGAATGCACAGGATCGTGATGGACGCGCCGCCTAGTCTTGAGGACGTCGAACCGTTCATTAAGATTTCGGTTCTGCTGAACCGTCTGGGGTTTAGCGCGCCGCGGGTGCTGGCAACGGATGTGTTGAATGGGTTCTTACTGCTGGATGACTTCGGCGATACGACATTTACGAGGGCACTCTCTGAAGGATACGACGAGTTTGCTCTCTATTGTCTGGCGAACGACGTTTTGAGCGATCTGCATTGCCGTCCGGTTGACGAGATTGCTTCGTCTATTCCCACGTATACCGATACAAAGCTGCTGGACGAAGCGGTTCGCTTCGTCGACTGGTATCTTGTCGAGGGACTGCAGCTCCCTATCACCTCGCAAGCACGAGACGACTACCTAGAAGCCTGGCAGTACTGTTTGCCGGTTGTTCGGGAGGCGCCCGACAGCTTGGTGCTACGCGACTATCACGTCGATAATCTGATGGTGTGCGACGGTATTAAAGGAGTGGCGGCCTGCGGGCTCCTTGATTTCCAGGATGCGGTGATTGGGCCGATGAGTTACGACCTCGTGTCATTGCTTCAGGATTCACGCAGAGATATCCACCAGAATTTGGTCGATGACATGCTGGACCGGTATTTTGGGGCGATGGGGCGGACGCTCGACCGTGCAGCCTACATGAGGTCCTACTTCGTTTTGGGCGCGCAGCGTGCGCTTAAGGTGTTGGGTGTGTTCACGCGCCAATCCCTCAAATTTGGCAATCATCGCCATCTTGCCCATATCCCAAGGCTTTGGTGCCATACGCTATCGAACCTTTCTATTCCGGAACTTACTCCGGTACGCAATTGGATTGGTCGTCATGTTCCAGAGGATAAGCGGCTGACGCCCGATACCCGCAACAGGAGTGGCATTAATGTACCTGGCTAGGCTTCATTCTCGCGCTACGCGGGTTCCCAAGACCGCGATGATCCTAGCGGCTGGATTAGGGAAGCGTATGATGCCGCTAAGCGATCGGATACCGAAGCCTCTTCTGGTGATCGCCGGCAAAACACTGCTCGATCGAGCGCTGGAACGCCTTATCGCTGCCGGGGTCGAGCGAATTGTGGTCAATGCCTCGCATTTGGCGGACCGGATCGTCGACCATGTCACTAAATTGGAAGACAATCGAGTTTTTGTGTCAATCGAGGATGAACCGTTAGAAACCGGGGGCGGAGTTGTGAACGCCATTGATTTACTAGGCCAGGACCCATTTTACCTGATTAATGGGGACAGTGTCTGGGTCGATGGCATGAAATGCACGCTGTTACGTTTAGCAGAGACCTGGGATGCCGACAGAATGGACGCACTCCTGCTACTGGCTTCCTTGCCACGAGTTCCTGGATTTTCCGGACTCGGTGATTTTGTGATGGATCAAGATGGGCTGCTAGATCGTCGTCCAGAGGCAATGGTCGCTCCATATGCTTACATGGGTTTGTCGATCCTGAGCGCTGCGATGTTTGAGGGAGCACCAAATGGCCCCTTCTCGCTCAACAAACTTTACAATGGTGCGATAGAGGCGCGTCGTCTCCATGGTATGCTGCATGACGGGCTCTGGTATCACGTAAGTACTCCGGAAGACCTAGAGATTGCACGTAACCGGTTTGCGACTGGCCATGCGCCAGCAGTCGCATTGTTCTGAGGTAGTGATGCCCAAGGCGCGGATATACAATATTTGCGCGGGATTGCCATTCGCAGATGTGCTTGCTGCGGGTCTTTGGGCGCAAGCCGGGCAGGATCCCTTGAGGCTAATGAGAGGGATCGTTCTCGTGCCACATCGCCGCGCCGTTCGGGTGATAGCGGATGCCTTCCTGAGACTGGGGGAGGGGCGGGCGATGCTCTTACCCGAGATCCGTGCGATCGGTGATGTAGAAGACGACGAACCTTTTGTGACCAATGATCTGGCGGTCGACCATGCAATGGTTGATGATTGTCCGCCCGCGATCCCTGATCTTCGCCGCCAACTACTTCTGACACGTCTTGTGATGAGATATTTAGAGCGTGCATCGGACGACCGTCCTGGCGGTCGATCCGCGCCCGGGCAAGCGGCGGGCCTAGCGGCGGAACTCGCTCGACTACTCGACCAGATGCAGACCGAAGGTGTTGGGTTTGAGTGTCTAGAGGCCCTTGTGCCTGAGGTGTATGCCGAGCATTGGCGCACGACCTTGGAATTTCTTTCCGTTGTGACCGATTCCTGGTCTCAGATTTTGAGGGACGAGGGAGCTGTGGATCTCGTTGAGCGCCGAAACCGAATGCTGGATGGCCTGGCCAAACGATGGACATGTAAATCACCGAGCCGTCCGGTTACAATCGCCGGATCAACTGGCAGTGTGCCGGCGACGGCGGAGCTGATGCGTGTCGTCGCACGGATTACCAACGGTGCGGTCGTGCTTCCCGGACTCGACACCGAAGTCGACGAGGCCACTTGGAGCTTGATCGAGTCCGATACGACCCACCCACAGCACGCGCTAGCGATTTTGCTGAGGACAATGTCCGTGCCCCGCAGCTGCGTTATGAATTGGGGGGGACAGCGGTTGACAAAGCGGCGTGAATGCCGGTTCCGCCTCTTGAACGAGGCAATGAGACCGGCGTCTGCGACTGCCCGCTGGAGTAAGCTAGAACGCGCGTTGTTTGATCCTGGGTGCGGCGAGGGGCCGACAGACGGTATGACATTGATCGAATGCGATGATCCCCAGGAAGAAGCTGGTGTGATTGCTTTGCTCTTGCGCGAAGCCCTTGAGAAAGAAACTGGAACGGCAGCATTGGTTACGCCCGACCGGGCGCTGGCACGCCGTGTCAAGTCCGAATTGCGGCGTTGGGGTGTGGAAATCGATGATTCAGGTGGCCAACCTTTGGGCGATACGCCGGCATTCACCTTCTGGCGATTGGTCGGCAACATGATGACCGAGGGTCTCGCGCCAGTTCCATTGCTGGCTGCCTTGAAGCACCCACTGGCCACGGGAGGGTTGGAGGCGGGAGTTTTTCGACGTAACGTGCGTCAGCTTGAACTCTTGGTGCTGCGGGGACCGCGACCGGCACCTGGAATTACCGGTCTATTGTCAGCGTTACGTCAAGCTGGGCGTGTTTGGAAGTCGGAGAGCCGAGAAGACGATGTATTTGGCCCGAATTTCGACGGCCTCATAACCTGGTTGGAACGCCTCGCTCCTGCTTTACGGGATTTCGAGAGGGCAATCGCGTCTGACGCCGTTTCCTTTAGTGAACTGCTTCTTGTTCACAATAGGCTTGTTGAACTCTTGGGTGCCGCGCCGGATGACGGACTCAGGGTATTCGATGTGTGGTCTGGTGAGGCGGGCGAACGGGCAGCCGATTTCCTTGCCGATCTGTTCTCGGTCGCCCATGACTGGCCGAAGATGTCTGGCCGTGACTACATGACACTTTTCGACTCGTTGCTTTTGGGCCAAGTGTTCCGGCCAAGCCACGGTTTGCATCCACGTCTTGCGATATTGGGTCCCTTGGAGGCGCGCCTGCACCTGCATGACCGGGTGGTGCTAGGTGGCTTGAACGAGGGAACTAGGCCACCGGAGCCAGCTACGGACCCTTGGCTTAGCCGCCCCATGCGGGCCAAAATTGGATTGTCGTTGCCCGAGGCGAGAATTGGACAGTCCTCGCATGACTTTATTCAAGCATGTGGTGCCTCGCAGATCTTTCTCACGCGATCTAGGCGGGTCGATGGTGCCCCCACCGTTCCTTCACGATGGCTTCTGCGTATCAACTCGGTCCTTGGAGCGATTGATATGGATGGAGTGCTCAACGACGGTGGTTTAGGATCCGCCGCCGTATGGCGAGGCTGGCGAGCCCAACTCGATGCAACGGAGGGGATGGCCCGGCTCGGCCCGCCGGCCCCACGCCCGGCGCTAAAGGCCCGACCGCGGTCCTTTTCTGTAACCCAAATAGGCACATGGCTGCGCAACCCTTATGCCATTTATGCGCAGCATATCTTGAATTTGCGATCGCTGGATCCTATCGATGCCGAGCCAGGAGTTGCAGATCTTGGCAAATTCGTTCATGCCGCGCTCGACGCTTTTTTGCGTGATGGTCCGGTTGTCAAACGTAAGGAAGCAATCGCGCTGTTGCTGGAGCATGGACGAAGGGTATTCGCTGATGCTCTCGACCGACCCGGTGTCTGGGCCTTCTGGTGGCCACGGTTCGAGCGCATTGCGACCTGGTTTGTGGACACGGAGCTAGCGCGCGCAACTATTGTTGCGGGAGTGCACTCTGAGATCAAAGGGGAGATTATGGTCAAGGCGCCCGGAGGGCCTGTGCGCCTCCGCGCCATTGCGGATAGGGTCGACCAGACCCGGGACGGTGAATGGACCATCATCGACTATAAAACTGGCCTAGTGCCCACCCGGATTGATATAGAGAGAGGCCTTGCCCCGCAACTTCCATTAGAAGCATTGGTGCTTCGCGAGGGTGGGTTTAGTGGCCTGCCGGCGGGGCGTTGCTCGGTGCTAGACTACTGGCGCCTGACCGGTGGTGCTCCGGCCGGCTCTAGGCGGCCCTACGATGGTGATGTCGACACACTAGTGACTAACGCCGAGGCAAATCTTCTGAATTTACTCGCTGTATTTGACGATCCTGCGACGCCCTATTTGGCGGTTCCGAATCCTGAGCTCTCCCCCGCGTACAATGACTATGAGCATCTGGCACGCGTTAAGGAATGGTCATTGTGAAGGACGCTCACACCGAGTTGAATTCATTGGCGTGGGATCGCCAACGTCAGGCGTCGGCACCAGGCCAGTCTGTGTGGGTAGCTGCCTCGGCCGGATCGGGCAAGACCAAGGTTTTGACCGACCGCGTTTTGCGCCTTTTACTCAACGGCGCGCGAGCCGATCGTATTCTCTGTCTCACCTTCACCAAGGCGGCTGCCGCTGAGATGGATACTCGGATCGCAAGCCGATTGTCCAACTGGTCGGTCCTTCCATGCGACAAACTGGCTGCGCAACTGATCGACCTTACCGGTGAATTTGTCGATGCCAAAACGGTCGAACGTGCCCGTTTGTTGTTTGCGTCTGTGTTGGACGCGCCGGGCGGCCTTAAAGTACAGACTATCCACGGGTTCTGCCAATCTGTGTTGCAGCGATTTCCGCTGGAGGCGGGGTTGCCCCCGAGGTTCGACGTGTTGGACGAGCGTACTGCGGTCGAGCGTATGCGGTTGGCCCGGGATCTCACTATAATGCGAGCCCAGCATGGTAAAGATCCAGCGTTAGGCGCGGCCCTCGCGGACGTGTCGGCGCGAGTGTCGGAGGATGGCTTATCCGAACTGGTAACCGACCTTCTTACTGAACGGGCGCGTCTAAAATCGGCTATTACTAAGGCGGGTGGTCTGGAGGCACTGTCGAGCCAGATCAAGTGCCGTCTAGGCGTTAGTGAGGGGGAAACAGATTCAGCGCTCGTCTCCGAAGCCGCGCGCGAGGAGGCTTTCGATGGCCCCGGATTACGTGCTGTTTGTGGCGCCCTTAGCGTCGGTTCGAAGACGGACTTGGAGCGCGCGGCACTAATCTGTGGTTGGCTAGAAACGGAAGGTGATAGGGCGTCGTATTATGAAAGATACAAAACGGCCTTTCTTACTAAACGGGGTGCTCCGCGGTTGAATTTCGCGACTAAAACCGTTACCGAGAAATACCCAGAGGTTGGGGATATACTCTTCCGTGAGGCGGAACGGTTGGTCGAATTAGAGGCGCGCCGTAGAGCTCTCGACCTATCGGTCAGAACGGTGTCTCTGATGTGTGTGGCCGATTCGATTTTCGCCCATTATGAAACCCTCAAGCGCGGGTTGAGGCAGGTCGACTATGATGACCTTATCATCGCTACGCGAGATCTGTTGGCCCGACCTGGGGTCGCGCCATGGGTGTTGTACAAGCTCGATGGCGGCCTAGACCACATACTGATTGACGAAGCACAGGACACGAATCCAGAGCAATGGCAGATCGTGGAATTATTGGCGGCGGAATTTTTTGCTGGCGAGAGCGCGGCTGAGACACGCGGGGTCACTGGGCGAACCATATTCGCGGTGGGTGATACAAAACAATCCATTTTCAGTTTTCAACGCGCGGACCCTCGGGGTTTTCTCGACATGCGTGCGCGTTTTGGGAGCCGTGTCACGGCGGTTGGGCGGACTTGGAACAACATAGACCTTGAGATGTCGTTTCGGTCGGCGCCAGCCGTCCTTACCGCCGTGGACGCCGTCTTTAATCAGGACATTGCTAGCGATGGTGTTTTGGATAATAGCGAGGCGGGTCATGCGATCCCACTGCGTCATAGCGCCTACCGTTCCGGACAGGCGGGGTTGGTTGAATTATGGGCGCCCGAGATGCCGTTGGAGGAACAGCCACAGGAAGTGTGGCGCCCACCGGTGAGGCAGCGCGAGACAGACGAGCCTCGCCGACGGCTAGCACGAAGAATTGCGAGTACCATCAGATCCTGGATCGACAAGGGCGAAATCCTTCAATCGAAGGGGCGTCCGATTCAGGCGGGTGACATCATGATACTTCTGCGTCGGCGTGGCCTAATTGTTGCTGACCTGGTGAGCGCATTAAAGGGAGAGAAGATCGACGTGGCAGGGGTTGATCGCATGGTTCTCACTGACCAGATCGCTGTGATGGATTTGGTGGCGCTTGGGCGTTTTTTGTTATTGCCGGATGACGATTTGACACTAGCCACGGTTTTGAAGGGTCCTTTCATTGGCTTTTCGGAGGAACAACTATTCGATTTATGTTGGGATCGGAAAAACGCTCGATTATGGGTGGAACTCGCCTCTAAGTGCGGTCAGAATGAGGATTTTGGCAGCGCGTACGAGGCACTTTCCGCTTGGCGTCGGCGGGTTGATTTCACGCCGCCTTATGAACTGTTTGCTGAAATTCTCGCCAATGATGGGCGTCGGCGTATTCGTTCTCGGTTGGGTTCTGAGGCAGACGACCCTATCGATGAATTTCTAAACCAAGCGCTCAAATACGAACACACCCATGCCGCTTCGCTCGAAGGGTTTCTGCATTGGTTGGCAGCCGCCGATTTCGAGGTGAAGCGTGATCTGGAAACAGGCCAATCCGACCAGGTCCGGATTCTGACGGTGCATGGATCGAAAGGATTGCAGGCGCCAATCGTTTTTTTACCGGATACGATGTCTGCTCCCGACCGGACCCCGAAGCTGTTGTGGGATGAGGGCTCGGAAGGACAGGGGGGAGTTGCAATTCCAATATGGTCGCCGAGCAAGAATACAGATGACGGGGTCGCGGCTAACGCGCGTGCCGCCGCTGCCGCCCGGCGCGATCGTGAATACCGCCGTTTGCTGTACGTGGCGATGACCCGTGCTCAGGATCGCCTATACGTCGCGGGTTGGGGAAATAAGCGGCCTACTGCGGGCGCGCACTGGCATCGTATGGTTGAAGCAGGGCTCGAGGGCCTGACGAGTGAACAGAACGGTCGTCGGGTCCTTAAGAATGAACAGACGGATAAGGCTGACGGGATCAGCCAGCTTACTGATCCGCCATTTGCCCAATTGCCGCTGCCCGAATGGGCCCGCCGCGATGTTGTGTCGAATAGCCCCACACAGCGTCCCCTAGCGCCTTCGCGCCTTGAATCGGACAGGCCGGTGTTTTCACCGTTTGCCGACGGGGATGCCAAACGTTTCCGTCGTGGTCGAATAATTCATTATCTCTTGCAATGGTTGCCTACATTCCCATCCGTTGCGCGGCAGGAGATGGGCCGACGTTATCTGGAACGCTCAGTACACAATCTGACACCTAGTGATTGCGAAAGGTATTTAGGAGAAGTTATTGATTTAATTGACAATCCCGGATTTTCCTCTTTGTTTTCCGAACACTCGGTGGCGGAGGTGCCCATCGTCGGAACTGTTGGGGAAGACCAAGAGGCAATCGTCCTTTCCGGTCGGATCGACCGCCTCGTTGTGAACGATGACGAGGTCTTGGTAGTAGATTTCAAGACTAACCATCTACGACCTGGATCTACGGATGAAGTACCCCGACCCTATCTGAGACAGATGTCCGCATATCGCTCTTTGGTATCAGCGATTTACCCCAACAAGTCTGTGCGTTGCGCACTCTTGTGGACAGATGGTCCAACCCTAATGATGCTTCCGGACCATCTTCTTGACGTGGTCGCTTGAGCTTCGTAGTGGGTCTTGACGGGGTCCTCGCCGCTTCATAGATTGCTTCGGCTGGATACGCGTAATGGAGATCTGTCGATCAACTTGTGTATGGTTTCGGGAGTGTGAGAATGGCTACGGTGACCACCACGGATTCGACCTTCGTCGATGATGTTTTACAGTCTAAAAAGCCCGTTCTTGTGGATTTCTGGGCCGAATGGTGCGGCCCATGCAAGACGATTGCACCGGCATTGGAGGACATCGCGGCGGGTATGGGCGATAGGGTGACTGTCGCAAAACTTAATATTGATGATAATCCAACCACACCTAGTACATATGGAGTGCGGGGAATTCCCACGCTAATGCTTTTCCGCGACGGTGAGGTGGCCGCGACCAAGATCGGCGCTTTGCCTCCGCATAAGCTCAACCAATGGGTCGAGGATGCGCTCGGCTAAAAATTTTGACGCTTAATCGGTCATTAAGGTTAGGTGTGGTCCTTCAAGACCGTGCCGGCGAGATAAAGTGATCCGCAGATCAGGATGGCCTGCGGTCCCGAGATCATACCCGCCAATTCTTTAACTGCGCTTTTAATATCAGGCGACGCCTTTGCGTCTAGATTCGCATGGCGAGCACTCTTGGCAGCCTCGTCGGCACTCAAAGTGTTTACCTGTCCAGGAATCGGGACCGTGCGAACGGAGGTGACCGTGCCAAGGAACGCGGCTAGAAAATCCGCCGCAGGACGAGTGTTAAGCGTGCCAAAGACAAGGTCGATACGCAATTCAGGATTGTTGGCCTTCCATTGGTTGACCTCTGCAGCTATCACACGGGCGGCGTCGGCGTTGTGGCCCCCGTCGAGCCATAGCGAGGTGCGGTTGTTTAATTCGTTTAGCAACGGGCCACGTTTCAATTCTTGCAATCGCGCCGGCCAACGGACGTTAGTTAGGCCAGTGTTTATCGCGGAGGGGGAAACGGGAAAATGGCTCTGAAGAAGTGCGACCGTGGCTAAGGCGGCTCCGGCATTATCGAATTGATGGGCTCCAGGTAGACCCGGTGCGGGCAACCTTCGGAGCATATTTGGGGTTCGGAACAGAAGTCCATCGCTGTCTGCTTCCACGATCCAATCACGGCCACAAGCCACTGTCGGAGCACCGATTCTGTCTGCCTCTTCAAGGATCACTGACAGAGCGGCTTCCGGTTGCTTGGCGATGACCGCGGGAATGCCGGGCTTTAGGATCCCTGCTTTTTCAAAGGCAATTTCTTCGATTGTTTCGCCTAGATAATGTTGGTGGTCGAGTGAAATCGCAGTAATCACCGACAGGGCGGGACGATCAATCACGTTGGTTGCATCAAAACGACCACCAAGTCCGACCTCTAACAACAATAGATCCGCTGGCGAGCGAGAAAACGCTGTCAGGCCAGCGGCCGTGGTAATCTCGAAAAGTGTGATTGCTCGGCCATTGTTTAGCCGCTCACACTCTTCTAGAACGGCTGATAAAACGGTGTCACTGATATCTATTCCCGCAAGGACAAAACGTTCAGCGAAACGGACCAAATGCGGAGATGTATAGACGTGTACGCGATGTTGGGCGGCGGTGTACATCGCGCGGAGAAAAGCAATCGTCGATCCTTTGCCGTTTGTGCCAGCGACATGAATGACCGGTGGTAGTTTGTTTTCCGGATGTCCGAGGTCTGCAAGCAAGCGTTCAAGCCGGCTGAGTGTCAGGTCTATGGCCTTGGGGTGGAGCCGGGCGAGCCTTTCCAGAATCGGATCAGGAACCATTTTGTGTCCGTTGCGCGAAGAAGGGCCCGCCTCTCGTTTTATTTTTGCCCTGCACCCAGTCCACCGGTGTTAGTGGGTGCTTCGTTTGGCCTTTTACCCGCGCTGACGGCGTCCGCCGTAGGGAGTTGATCCATTATGATTGATAGGATCCGCATCAGGGTCTGCCTCAGTTCGTGGCGGTGGACTACCATGTCCACCATACCGTGCTCTAGCAGATACTCCGAGCGCTGGAAGCCATCTGGTAGCTTTTCACGAATGGTTTCCTCAATCACGCGTTTGCCCGCGAATCCGATGATCGCTCCAGGTTCTGCAAGGTGGATGTCACCGAGCATCGCAAAGGAGGCTGTCACACCACCCGTGGTGGGGTTAGTCAACACCACTAAATATGGTAACCCAGCCTCCTTGACAATCTCGGTGGCGATCACCGTGCGCGGCATCTGCATGAGAGAGAGAATACCTTCTTGCATGCGTGCGCCCCCCGATGATGGAAACACGATCAAAGGTGCCTTCTGGGCGAGGGCGAGTTCAGCCGCTCGGATTAATGCATTGCCGACCGAGACGCCCATTGAGCCACCCATGAATTCGAAAGATAAAATAGCGGCGACGGTAGGACGCCCACCGAGCATACCATGCGCTACAACGATAGCATCCGTTTGGCCGGTTTTAGCCTGGGCCTCCTTTACGCGCTCTATATAACGCTTCCTGTCGCGGAATTTAAGCGGATCAGCAGTCTTCATAATGGGGAGTTCGATCGCCGTCGACTCACCATTGTCAAATAGTGATGCCAGGCGTTCCTCCACGCCAAGCCTAAAATGAAAGCTGCAGTATGGACAGACCTGTTGATTCTCTTCCAACTGGCGATGGAAGATCATCTCGTTACAATCTGGACATTTAGTCCAGAAGTTTTCGGGAACTTCGCGTGGCTTCACTAGCGCCTTGATCTTCGGAAGGACGGAATTGGTGATCCAGTTCATAATCTCACGCCACTACTCATGCTCCATCGCCACTTCATCTTCGTGCGCCACGCACACCATCGGCTAGCCTTCTCACCAAACGGATGACGGAGGAAATCGTCTTCTTTCCCCCGTGACCATCCTTGTCAAGAGAATCGGCGATTGTGTTAACAATGGCTGTCCCGACGATGGCGGCGTCCGCATATCTCGCCACTTCCGCGGCTTGGGTTGGAGTCTTGATTCCGAAACCGACGGCTATCGGCAGGTCAGTTTGACTCTTCAACCGAGCTACCGCCGCGCTGACCAGGTCGGTTGGAACAGCCTTTGTTCCTGTGATCCCGGTGACGGACACATAATAGACAAAGCCAGTGGTGTTTGAGAACACGATTGGCAGGCGACCGTCGTTCGTTGTCGGTGTGGCAAGGCGCACGAACGGCAGGCCCACCTTCAATGAGGGAAGGCAAAGCTCAGCATCCTCTTCGGGCGGTAAATCTACAACGATCAACCCGTCAACACCGGCTCTTATCGCATCTTCAAGAAATCTGTCGACGTCATAACTGTAGATAGGGTTGTAGTATCCCATCAGCACGATTGGTGTGCTGGTATTTGTTTCTCGAAAGGCACGAACCATCTCGATGGTGCTCTGGAGAGACCCACCAGCTCGAAGGGCGCGTTGGCTCGATGCCTGGATTGCCGGGCCGTCTGCCATCGGATCGGAAAACGGCATCCCTAACTCTATCATATCTGCGCCTGCGTCAGGCAAGGCACTCAGGATTTCTAAGGATGTTTTCGCATCCGGGTCACCAGCAGTAATGAAGACCCCAAGGCCTCCTCGACGGTCGGTGGAAAGGCGCTGGAACATGGTTTCCAACCGGATAGCGTCATAAGTGATCACAGCTTACCCATTTCCTCCAGGCGGGGGAGGACGGCCTCCAAATCCTTATCGCCGCGCCCGCACATGTTCATCACGATCAAATGGTCCTTCGGCAGGTCTGAGATGATGGTTGAGACGAAGGCGAGGGCGTGGCTTGGCTCTAGTGCGGGAATGATGCCTTCTTTACGCGAGCAGAGTGCGAAGGCGTCCAGTGCTTCTTTGTCGGTTGCGCTCACATAAGTCACGCGGCCGTTCTCAAACAGCCAGGAATGTTCCGGTCCGATTCCTGGGTAGTCTAGACCAGCCGAAATAGAATGTGCTTCGTTTATCTGGCCATCGTCGTCCTGCAGCAGGTAGGTCCGATTACCATGCAATACGCCGGGTCGGCCGCCGGTTAGGGAGGCGGCATGAGCGCCACTATCAATACCATGGCCGGCTGCCTCGACCCCATAGATCGCGACGCCCTGTTCATCTAGGAATGGGTGGAACAATCCCATCGCGTTGGAGCCTCCCCCGATGCATGCGACTAAGGTGTCTGGTAGACGACCCTCGGCCTCATGCATTTGTTCTCTCGTTTCCTCTCCGATGATGCATTGGAAATCACGGACCATTTGTGGGTAGGGATGCGGCCCAGCCACGGTTCCGATAATGTAGAAATGGGTTTCGGCATTGGAGACCCAGTAGCGTAGGGCTTCGTTCATTGCGTCCTTCAGTGTCGACGATCCAGACTTAACTGGATGAACCTCGGCGCCTAGCAACCGCATGCGGTCGACATTGGGCTTTTGGCGAGAGACGTCCTCTGCGCCCATGAAGATTTCACATTCCATGTTAAACAGCGCGCAAGCTGTTGCAGTGGCCACGCCGTGCTGGCCCGCGCCCGTTTCCGCGATAATCTTAGTCTTGCCCATGCGGCGTGCCAGGAGCGCTTGGCCCATGACGTTGTTGATCTTGTGTGCTCCAGTGTGATTCAACTCATCACGCTTGAAGTATAGCTTCGCACCTCCGAAATATTCGGTCAGACGAGTCGCGAAATAGAGTGGGCTAGGCCGACCAATATAGTGTTTGTGAAAGCTCTTGAGTTCCGCCCAAAATTCTGGCTCGGCTTTGGCCTCGGTCCAAGCCTTCCCGACTTTGAGAATTAGAGGCATCAGCGTCTCGGCGACATAGCGGCCACCGAAAATACCGAAATGCCCGTTCTCATCTGGGCCCTCGCGAAATGTGTTCGCGGCGGCAGAGTTGGCCATCATGACCCCCGAATCCAGCTATTCGTCGCTGCCCAACACAATATGTTGGGCGGTAAATCATCGCTCTCGGGCGAGTGGTCGGCATAATGATGGGCCAGGCGTGATGAAGCAAGCGGAACGGTCACGCCAGATCAATCTCCAGATCTTTGGCAACAGCCAGGAACGCAGTGATCTTAGCGAGGCTCTTTTCGCCTGGGCGAGACTCCACTCCCGAAGATACATCGACCGCGCTGGCACCGGTAATACGGACAGCTTCAGCGATGTTGTTCGCATCTAGACCGCCCGACAGGAACCAAGCTCCCTTGCCGATCCGGTCGGCCAATAGGGTCCAGTCGAATGTCAGGCCGTTGCCTCCTGGGAGCATGCCTCTACCGTCTTTTGGTGGCTTGGTATCGAACAAGATCAGATCCGCCAGGCCTTGAAAGGTATCGGCCATTTTGATGTCGCGGGCATGCGAGACCGGAATTACCTTCATCACCGGCACGTCGAACATGCGTTTCAACTCCGCGACACGTCCAGGGCTTTCAGCACCGTGTAACTGCAATAGGTCGGGGGCGAGCGCGTTGACAGCGGCCGAGATTTCTGCATCGCTTGGATTGACGAAGACTGCCACTTTTTTGGTGTCTAATCCTGCCTCACGGCTGATTTCAGCTGCCCTTCTGGGAGTTATCGCTCGAGGCGAGGGGCCATAGAAGATGAATCCAAGATGGCTGGCACCAGCCTTGGTGGCGGTGGCGACCGCTTCCGAGGTGGTCAACCCGCAAATCTTGATTTCCATGGCGTGGCACGCTCCCACCTGTTTTTCTCTTTGAATTACTACTTAGTTCATGCGTTGTTGGGTGGTGAAATGGCTGTTGTTCTGGTGGTTTCCCCCCGGGTATCGCTCAAACTGTTCTCGAGTGCCTGTTGTAATTTTCGTTCCGCGGTTCGTGCCCGTTGACGTGTCTCCAAAGCACTGAACCAGGCGACTACGCCGCCGATCAAAAAGCCGGCCAGCATGGTCAAAAGCCCTACCGAATAAACTGGCACCTCCAACGAATCCGGCAATGGCCAGAAATGCAGGTCAACCAATTGACGGTTGGATACTGCGAAAAGGACGATTGCGATCGTGATGGGAAGGGTCAGGATCGAGGCAATAGCTCTGGCTAGTCGTGATTGGCGTGCCATGTCATTTGGTCTGGTTGGATACTGTGAACAGATGTTACACCCGGACGAAATTGTTGAATAGTGATCACCAGTTTTTGGTGCGCTAAGGCAGGGTTATGGAACGGTCGCCTCGAGCAAACGTTTGGAACTGTTTATGAGTTTATCTAGGCCCTGCGGATTGTGCTACGACCTTGGGGTTCCTAAAACCTGCTCGCTTTTGGCATTCACGTTAGTCTGGAATTCGAGAGGGAGGCGTCCTGCTGATGGCGGGCGAAAATGTTTAGGACCTGGTGTTAACTGCCCGCCTCTATTGTCTATTTCTGAGGGCAACTGCGAAGTACGGAACTATTATTGGGTTTCGCCGGGTTGCACCCTCGAAAATTTTTGGCGCTCGGTGCCAAGTTATTTTTTGCATCACCTGTTTCTCGCCTATTTTCTTGGCGTCAATTCGTGATGAGCTAGTTAGTTCTGATGAAGGGAAATCTATTAAGTAGGGTTCAGGCGTTCTCGGAGTTGCTTCCCGGTCTTGAAATACGGTACCCGCTTTTCCTGAACATTCACGGCGTCCCCGGTTCTGGGATTTCGCCCAGTCCGCGCGTCTCGGCGTTTTATGGAGAACGCACCAAAACCCCGCAGTTCTACTCGATCCCCATTTTCCAGTGCCTGCGAAATTTCATCGAAGATGGTCGAAACGATCCGTTCAACGTCTCGCTGATATAGGTGTGGATTGGATTCCGCCAATCGCATTATTAATTCCGACTTGGTCATGTCTAGAACGTCCTGGTACCAGACTGACAAACTGTTCTCGGCTGCACGTTGCGAACAGCCAACAGCCCGCCAAACGGAGACCAAACATTGCCAGGTGAATTAAAGGGCGTCAAGTCTAAGGGCCTCAATTAAAAGGTGTTTCCGGAAATGTCCTCTCATGGTCCTTGGGACCTGCTCGCTGGGAGCACAGGAAAGGCCGCCCCGAGATGTGGCGGCCTTTCACCAATTAGAGGTTGCTTGCGAATATCAGTCTGACTTTTGATCCTCTTCTCGTTGTCGCAGGGCCGCTCCCAGAATGTCGCCCAAACTGGCACCGCTGTCGGAGAAACCATAGTCCGCCATCGCTTTCTTTTCCTCTTCAACCTCGCGGGCCTTGATAGAAAGTGTGAGGCGCCGGCTCTTCTGGTCAATCTGAGTGACCTTAGCATCAATTTTTTCGCCCACAGCAAAGCGGTCCGGACGTTGTTCTGATCGATCACGGGACAAATCCGACTTCCTGATAAAGCCTGGCATGCCATCGCCCACCGTCACTTCGATTCCGCCATCGCCAAGCTGCGTTACAGTGCAAGTGACAATGGTACCTTTGCGAATTGTCGCTGCGCCGGATTCGAACGGATCCTCGCTCAGTTGCTTAATACCTAGCGAGATGTGTTCCTTCTCAGTGTCAATATCTAGCACCTTAGCTTTCAGGGTATCACCTTTCTTGAAGTCCTGTATCGCCTCCTCTCCAGACCGTTCCCAATCGATATCCGAGAGGTGAACCATTCCGTCGATATCGCCTAGCAGGCCAACGAACAGGCCAAACTCGGTGATGTTCTTGACCTCACCTTCGATCTCGGAGCCAATCGGATGCTGGGTCATGAAGTCGTCCCAAGGATTAGACATAGTCTGTTTAAGGCCAAGAGAGATCCGACGCTTGGTCGGATCAACGTCGAGTACCATCACTTCAACCTCTTGGCTGGTTGAGACGATCTTCCCCGGATGTACGTTTTTCTTTGTCCAGCTCATCTCAGAAACGTGCACCAGGCCCTCGATCCCCGGTTCTAGTTCCACGAAGGCACCATAATCGGTGATATTGGTGACCCGGCCGGTGAATCTGGTGCTGAGTGCATATTTTGCCTCCACCCCATCCCAGGGATCCGCCTCGAGCTGCTTCATACCGAGAGAGATACGTTGGGTGTCTGGATTGAAACGAATTACTTGCACGTCGACCGTCTGGCCAATTTGTAGAGCTTCGCTTGGGTGGTTGATCCGGCGCCAGGCGATGTCGGTAACATGCAGAAGGCCATCGACCCCGCCGAGATCCACGAAAGCGCCATAGTCTGTGATGTTCTTAACCACACCCTGCAGGGTTTGCCCCTCTTTCAGGTTGGCGACCAGTTCTGAGCGTGCTTCAGCCCGGCTTTCCTCCAACACAGCACGGCGTGAGACCACGATGTTACCACGGCGGCGATCCATCTTGAGAATCTGGAATGGCTGAGGGGTGCCAAGGAGCGGGCCGATGTCCCGCACAGGCCGAATGTCGACCTGGCTTCCGGGAAGGAAGGCAGTTGCACCCGAAAGATCGACTGTGAAACCACCTTTGACCCTGCCGAAAATAGTTCCGTTTACCCGCTCCTGTCCTTCGAAGGCCTTCTCGAGTACTGACCAGGCTTCTTCGCGTCGCGCCTTCTCGCGGCTCAGCATAGCTTCGCCGTTGCGATCCTCCATCCGCTCGACATAGACTTCGACTTCGTCACCCGGATTGAGACCATGCTCTTCGCCAGGAGGCGTGAACTCCTTAAGCGCGACGCGCCCCTCTGACTTAAGGCCCACGTCAATCAGCGCTGAGTCACCGTCAATCGATACAATGATGCCTTTTACCACGCTTCCTTCGATACTGATTTGATCACCAAAGGATTCAGCGATCAACGCGTCGAATTCATCCATTCCGGCGTCAGCCGTGGCGGTTTCAGCCATGAAAACTCCTTATAGTTCCAGCGGTGTTCGGCAACCGCAGAACATTTGAATATAATGATACCTTGCCGATCCGTAACGACTATCAGTGCCGCATTCGGCGCCTTTTCTTGCACTTTGTCCGCCCCGGTCCGTGGGTGCGAACAGTGCCTTGGGAGGTTCGGCCGCTATCTGGTTGCACATGCCGGCTTCGGACCTTGTTTAAAACCGGCGGTTCACGTTGCCCTAGATCCCATTCTACTCTCCACGAAGTTGAGCGCGTTCGTGAAGGTCATGTCCGGATCGAGATGCGTAGTATCCAACAGCAAAGCGTCGTGGGCTTGTCGCATCGGGGCATCGCTGCGTGATGCGTCCCTTTCATCCCGTTCCTTCAGGTCATCCAGAACGCGCGCATATATAGCGGCCTCACCCCGGTCGAGCAACTCTTTGAAACGTCGTTTGGCTCGAATTTCTAAGTCTGCGATCACGAAGATCTTTTGGTTTGCTGCCGGGTAGACGACGGTTCCGATATCGCGCCCGTCTAGCACGGCGCCGGATTTTGAATCGGGCGGGTTCTCTGCGAACTGCCGTTGGAACTCCAAGAGTGCTGTCCGGACTTCTGTGACAGCAGCCACTTTCGAGGCAGCGGCGCCGGCTTCCGCGCTCCGTATGGCGGCATCGTTGATCATAGCAGTATCAAGTTCGCGTGCGTGGCGCCCAGCGGTTTCTGCATCGCTCGGATCTTCGTCCGCGCGTAACACGGACAGTGCGACGGCTCGATATAAAGCGCCGGTGTCCAGATGAGCGAAGCCAAAATAGTCCGCTAACCGTTTGGCTAGTGTTCCTTTACC
>PBMU01000056.1 GCA_002722775.1 Rhodospirillaceae bacterium | reverse complement strand
TGGATGAGTACGACGTTACTGATCCGGTCGGCTCAGTGGGTTTATACAGAACACGGTAATGCGTGAAATTTGAACACGTTCGACTGGGGCGGCCAGACCGCTTGCATGAGACTCACACAACTCCTATTCATGGCCAAACATAACCAAGCCATCCTGGGGGGTTCGATGAGCGCGCTATCCGTCTATCTGTCCGGCGAGATCCATACCGACTGGCGTGACCAGATCGATCAGGGCAGCCAAACTGCCGGCCTTTCCATCGACTTCACCGGGCCCGTCACGAACCATTCCAATAGCGACGAGTGCGGCGTCACCATCCTAGGTGGCGAAGATAATCCATTTTGGAAAGATCACAAAGGTGCCAAGATCAACGCCATCCGCAACCGTACGCTGATCGATCGCTCCGACGTGGTGATCGTTCGTTTTGGTGATAAGTACCGGCAGTGGAACGCCGCCTTTGACGCGGGCTATGCTGCTGCCCTTGGCAAGCCGCTGATCATACTACACGACAACGGACTGACCCACGCGCTCAAGGAGGTTGACGCCGCGGCTCTCGCCGTCGCCGAGACGCCCGAACAAGTCGTAGACATCCTTACCTACGTGTTGCGCGGTGAGCTCAAGGTAGCATGACAATGAGCCCTAAAAGATCAGGACGGTTTCCAATTGTGTGCAGGTTTTAGGCGAATTGGGCACCCACACCGATAATCTGAAATCATTTCGTAACCACTTTGCAAGACGTGAGATGCGGTACCTGCAACAGGGAATGCACAATTTACCCGGTCATGACGAACGAGGGCCCGATACCGCACACAGCTAAATGCACAACAAGACCGCTCTGATTCCGCTGTAAAACTAGTTCAGAGAAAAACGATTAATTCCGCCCGGCAGCCAATTTTTCCATTAGCGGTGCAATGTCTGGCGCAAAGGCTTCGTGGTGGCACAGCGCCATGAAATGTTTCCAAGCCAACGGATACGTCCTGGCCAACGCCGTTTCGTCGTAAACTGGTGCGAGGCCAAGAGCGCGTAGTTTCTCGGTGTGAGCGCGTTCTCGAGAAATCTGGCACGTTTCACAGACAAAGCAAATGTCGGCGATGCTCAAACGTTCTCCAACCAACGCGGGCCGCCCACCGGCGAGCGCGCGATTGATTCCAGCCATGTAGGTCTCCATGGCGCCCACGGTCTCATCCCGGATTTCGGTCCCGAAGCGATTGTTCGTCAGCGCCAGAAGATGGATCTGGCTCTGACGTGCAAAGACTAAGCTCACGTCTAGGAAACTATCAATCCGCGAGGCTTCGTAGACAGTTGCGCCATAGAGTGGAACGCACTCTTCTCCCAACCGGGCGGCTGTGCGTAGAATGCTGTTTGACTCGAAGATCCCCACGTTTCCATCAGGGCTGAAAGCCGCTGGGACCGTACCAAACGGATGGGCGTCGAGGAAACTGTCGGTCTTGTAGAGCACTGCATCGAAACCGGTGCGTGAAGCCCGAGCGATATCTTTGAAAGCATCTTTGTCTTTGTCACTTATTGATCGCGCCTCGAAATCCCAAAGCCAATCAGAGAGTTCCCTGGGTTTTGCTCCCCGAACCTCGATGTCGATACCATTAAGACGCGCCGCGATGGTCGCCTTCATGATTCTTGGATTCGGAAGATAGGAGAAGATGTGAAGATCTGCCATCGCGGGCCTCCGACTGTTAAGTAATTCGATTTAAAGCCCACCAGACCCGGAGAGCCAACCCAATATTTCCATCACAGAGACGCTGAATCAGGTTCGCCAGGAGGTTCTCAGCTGACGGACGTCAACTGTCGCGGCCAAGATACGAAAACAAATAATATGAGGAGGTTTCAATGGCGCTTTACGAGTTGCGCACCTACACAATTCAGGTCGGTAAAATGAACGACTTGATCGCGCTTTACCGTGACGAGGGCTGGCCAGCGCTGGAGAAGCACGCCGCTAAGCTCTGTGGGTATTTCACAGGAGACATCGGTGCGATGAATACATTGACCCATTTGTGGCGTTTCGAAGACGACGCCGACCGCCGCGCCCATTGGGCGCGGGTCTTTGCCGATGACAAATTCATGGCTTTTGCCGCTAAGCTGCGGCCAATGCTGCAGAAACAAGAAAACAAACTGATGGTCGACGCGCCCTGGGGGCCGAAACCATGAATACCAGAGGAAGGTTTGCGGGAAAAGTCGCTCTGATCACAGCAGCCGCTAGTGGGATCGGCCGAGCAACGGCGGAAATTATAGGCTCTGAAGGTGGAGCAGTGATCGCCATTGACGTCAATGACAAACGTCTGGAGGCCCTGGTTAGCGACATCACCGGCAAGGGCGGTAAGGCAGCTGCGTACAACACTGACGCACTAGATCGAGACGCCGTGAACAAGACGGTTTCGAGCGTAGTCGAAAACCACGGACAGATCGATGTCCTCGTAAACGCTGTTGGCGGCTCAACCATCATAGCGAACCCGGCGGCGCAAACCCACGAACTCAGCCTCGAGGATTGG
Organism: Rhodospirillaceae bacterium; assembly: GCA_002722775.1. Lineage (GTDB taxonomy): Bacteria > Pseudomonadota > Alphaproteobacteria > Thalassobaculales > Thalassobaculaceae. Next base: position 13,459 of record PBMU01000056.1, on the reverse strand, counting down.
CAAGCGATAACAGGGTTTAACCTCGACGGCATGTTCCTCTTCTGCCACGCGGTAATCCCCGTAATGAAGAACCAGGGCGGTGGCAAGATCGTCAATCTCGCCTCCATCGCTGGACGGGGTTTCAGTGACGCTAGCAGTAGCGCGTACGCCGCAGCCAAAGGCGGGGTCATCGCGTTCACCAAGAAGACCGGACGAGAGCTTGGCCAGTTCGGAATTACCGTGAACGCTATCGCGCCTAACATGACGCTCACCGAACGTATCCGCCCACGCTGGGAGCAGCGCAGCCCCAATGACCAAGCGCAAACATTGCAGAGCGTTCCACTCGGGCGCATGGCAGAAAGCGTGGATCAGGCCAAAGTCGTCTGTTTTCTTGCCTCCAGCGACGCGGATTACGTTACAGGCCAAACCATCGACGTGTCTGGTGGTTTGGTTTGAGCCTAATCCCGATTTTTTCAGGAGAACGAGAATGAGCAAAACCGACCTCTATAAAAAAGGCGACGCCAAGCGGCGCGAGATGTACGGTGAGGCGGCCTACAACCGCGCTAATGAAACGGTTTATAGCGACCCAATTATGCGACAATTCCTTGACGTGACCACCGAGACCGTTTTTGGCGCTCTTTGGGCACGGCCTGGACTCGACACTAAGACACGAGCGCTAATCTGCGTAGTCTCTGACATCGCCACTCAACGCGAGGACGAACTAGCAATCCATTTGCGATTCGCGATCGGTCAGGGCTGGACAGAGGGCGAACTCATCGAGACGATGTTGCATCTCTCAGGTTACATCGGAGTGCCATCCGTGCGTGGCGCCATGCTAGTCGCCAAACGGGTTTTCGCGGAGTTGCGCGAAGAGGCAGGCTAGCCGGTTGCCAAAAGCGAGTGTTGGCTTTTCGTAAACAGGCTTATTGGGTGGTGTCCGGAACGCCGGAACGGGTTAATCTGCACTGATCTGCCCACGTTGTATCTCAGGGACTGGGAAGATTAAGAAAATATACAATGGGCATGGCCTGCCTTGATGTAGATGACGGAGCCAATCCCGAAGTTCCGGTCCCCACGTGGACGGTCGGCCCTGATTCAGATTAAAGCCCCCCGGAAGATCCCTGATACCGTTTTGGATCCTCCACCCCTCGCACTAATACGCTTTTTCTTGATGGCCCCAAAATGATATTCCTATCACAGACCTGGGGCACGTTTAGATACCTTTCTCCTTGAATACTTCACGAGCCTGGCGGAACCCGTCGACCGCGCAGGGGAATCCAGCGTAGCCTCCTACTTGGATCAAGATTTCGGCAATCTCATCTTTGGTGACGCCATTGTTTAGAGCTCCCCCCAGGTGCAACCGGAACTCATGCGTGCGACCAAGTGCCGCCAACATTGCGATGTTAATCATACTGCGCGTCTTCAACGGCAGGCCCTCACGTCCCCAAATCGCACCCCAGGCATGGGTGGTAATGAATTCCTGAAGTTTCTTCTGAAACTCGTCGGCATTGTTAATCGAGTTGTTTACATACTCCTCCCCGAGCACCGACTTCCGGGTGGATAACCCCTGATCGAAAAGTTCCTTAGTGTCCATGTAACTGTCTCCTGATTGAAGTAGTTTAGGTATAGAGATTAGCGGCAGAAATTTCGCATTGATGTGAATTTTGTGCAGGCTCCTATCACGCCTGCTTAGGGCCACTGCTATCAGGTCTAAGCGCCTACCGACCGCGCCCGGATCGTCCATTCCCATCACTGTGTTTCCTGAAAGAAATTTGGAGAGGCATCTGGAGCGGTCTCATAAAGTTGGTGACTGAGCGCAATCTACAATGGTCTGAGGCGCTTGTTCATCTATCACGTGCTGCAGAATCTGAAATCTGCCGTGGATCAAGCCTAGGATGACTAGAGAATCAATATGCGAAAAGATTAATGGTAGCCTAACGCAGCACCTCTATGGTCTTAGACTTTATCAAATCAAAATCGATCTTTGCACCCATGCCGGGCTCGGTGGGCGCGTGAATCAGGCCGTCCTTGTCTGGTTCAAGATCGTCAATAATCCCATATTTCTGCATTCCAGCTGGCAGCAGAACCTCAAAATAAGTCGTATTCTTAATCGACAGAATGACGTGAAGATTGGCCCAATTGTTGAGCGAGTTTCCTCCGTGATGCACCTCATAGTTGATGCCAAAAGCTTCGGCCAGGTGTGCCGTTTTAACGAGCGGCGTTATCCCTCCTTTCACGGCCACATCACCGCGCAGATAGTCGGTCGCCTTGTTAATTATCCATGGTACGTAGTTAGTGAAACCTCCGGGTGAGTATTCCGTCGCCATCAACGGGATGGACAGCTTCTCACGGAGCTTGATGCAACCCATCAAGTCGTCGTCAGCCAACGGATCCTCGTACCAAAAGAAATTAAGTTCCTCGATTGCACGACCAACCTTGATCGCGTGGTCGTAAGTGTAGCTCCAGGTCGAATCCAGCATAATGTCAAAATCGTTACCAACAGCATCGCGGACGGCGCGGCAAACCTCTATGTCTTCGCGCCATTGAGCCGGTGGATGGATCTTGTAGGCGGCCCAGCCGCCTTCCTTATAGGCAATAGCCTCCTCTGCATATGCCTGGCGCGACGGCAGAACGGCCGAAGAGGCGTATGATGGGACCGACTCGCGATAACCCCCAAGAAGCTTGTAAAGAGGTAACCCTGCAGCCTTAGCTGCAATGTCATGTAGTGCAATGTCGACCGCACCGATGGATCGCAACGATGTGATCCGATTTCGCCTCCACATGGCCTGATACAGCATCTCGCGATCAAGAGGGTCTTGTCCCATAAGAATTGGTTTTAGCGTGTGGGTCACCCCCTTGCAGTCGACCTCAGCGCTGAAGGTGGAAGAACCGAGAAACGCATGCCCCTGCACGCCATCGTCGGTGCGTATTGTCAGAAGGCCTAGTGCTGACTCACCCGACTGGTTGCCCGAGCCACTGTGATACTTGGTCGCCGGTATGTTGTCCCATTTAAAAAGCGTCAGCTCGACGTCATCAATTTTCATGGCACAGCTCTCGAATTATTATGTCGGAGCAATCCTGGACAGACGGACGGCTTGGGTCCAGCAGACATGTCATCAGATTCGAGATAAACGCACCGACCCACCCGCAATTCAGACAACTTGGAGCGGTACATTCAACCGTGAACCTGGCACGATGATACCACCCCGGTCACCGATTGTTACCGTACCGTAACGCTCAGCATAGACCTCGGGCAACGGGCGAGCGCCTGGCACGGCGAGCCAGAGGCGGAGCAGATGACGTTTCTTCTCGGGCTCTGCCCAGTCCTCGTATGCGGTTCGGTCATGCAGGATCGTATGATTGTGCACGAGTTGAACATCACCTGGTCGGAAGTCCATCTCTAGATTGAGCGCAGGATCATTGGCCAGTTCGTTGAACAAATCGAGGGCGGCGCGTTGCTTAGCTGTCAACGCCGGCACTTCGTCGAAGCGGCGCGCGGATTCGATATAGCGCGGTGCGTATATCGCCGATAGATAGTCCTCGTGCCAGTTGAAGACTGGAATTTTGAAATATGGCTTTTTCCCTTCGGGAATCTCGCCGCGTCGATCGGTCTCGATAGGATCAAATAGGACGCGCAGCAGATCGGGCCGCCGCTTACGCATCTCGTTGTAGATGGTCATTGAACTCACCAAAGCCGAGGCGCCCCCAGACTTGGCCGTCTTAAGACAAAGTAGCGCAACGATGTCGCAAGAGTCGGTGTGAAACATCTGGCGTTCGCGGGTCTGATATATGCGCGCCGTCTGATCATTGACGGCGTCCCGGCCCAAATCGCGCACATGCCCAAGCACATGGCCCATAGCGTTTTGTGAACGCGCACTGCCGAAATAAGTGCCGAGTCCAAAATAGGCCGTCGTCGCTTCGCGGATTGACCAGCGTTCAACTGGAAGACCACGCAGCAGCGCGAACCCTCGCCCCGCCAAAATCTCGTCGCGAATCACGTCGAACTTGGTCTCAAGACTTGGCAGTGGAAAGTCCCTTCTAGTAATACGCGCAATGTCCACTTCATCCAGGGGCCTGATCGCCACTTCAATTTCAGCCACCTCATCATCGGTAAAGGTGTGCACCCAAGCATCGGAAGCCACCATATCGGGCCCCCGCCACGCTTGCGCGCCCATGATCAGGGGCGGCAACTCGAAGTCCCTTCCTGGCGTAACAGCGACGGTGGTTAGTGCCATAGCTGGATCCTTGCGGTTTTAATGAGCGACCTACAATCACCCACATTGAAGCTAAACTGGGGCCCACAATCAATTAGGAATGCCGGCTTTCTCTAGGATAGAACTCCATTTTTCACGCCCGGGCCGCCCGCGAGCCAACTGACGAGCGGACCATTCCGAAAACCTAAAGCCCTGGTGCAGTTCAAGAAAATGCCCAACATTTATCTTGGCCTCCTGCCAACGCTCCTCCAAACCGTTTACATAGATTCGCAAAAGCATTGGTTCAACCGACGCGGGACGACGGGCCAAAACCAAATCGATCGATTTATATGCGGCATCGAAGTCATCCACCTTTAACTCGCGCTCAGCGAGTTCCTGGACTAAGCCGATATTATGGCGGGGGTGCAAACGTAGCGCGTAACGCATCACCCTCAGCGCTTCGTCATGACGGCCTGCATTGGCTAAACTCTGGGACAGGGCCCACTGTATGGAGAAACTGTTAGGTCCCAACATCGCTGCCTTCTCGCGAATTTCTAGTGCGTCGGCCATCTTGCCCTCTGTCTCTAGAAGATCCGCCATGCGGGCCGCCGCGAATGGATTGCCAGGGTCGAGTTTCATCGCGTGCAGGGCGTGCGCCATACCTGCGCGAACATTTCCCTTGCCGGCCGCGCTAGGTAAGTCCGGCCAGCCCCGCTTAGCCGCATTTAAATAGGTCCAAGCGATCTCCACGGGTACCGCAGCCCAATTAGCATCCGCTTCAGAGGCTATTTCAAGGCGCGCCATGCTATCCTCCATGCTTCCTCGATCGCCAGGAATCCGATAATCGACCGCCTCACGATAGGCGATCCATGCTTCAGTGCTCACCGAAGCGAGCGCTGGCAATGACAACGCCTCCAAATCTTTCGACACGCCCAATGCGTCCAGGACCTCCTCAAAGTCTTGACCAATCACACTGACAAGCCCCGCCCGGTCGACGTCGTAGTCCTCAACCCACTCAACCTCGCCGCTGAACGCGTCGATCACCTTCAGGAAAATTCGATATTTTTCCCGCACATGGCTCATCGTTCCGCTGACCAGGTACTGTACGCCTAGGGCCTCGGCAGTATCCTTTATGTGGAATTGCCCATCTAAATATCGTCCGCTTGTCTCTGGCGCTATCACGAAAAGACCCGGGACCCGGGCCAAGATGGCGATCAAGTCTTGGCCAAACTGAGTAGCCAACAACTCGTCCTCGTCGGTTTGCGTGACGGAAACGATAGGCAACACAACCACCGACGGCTGCTCGGGAAGTGGCCAGGCGAGCGCGTCCCGATCCGCTTGGTCCGGCGGAAATCGTTGGTAGTTAGACCAGTAGGTCCAAACCATCGCAAATCCCAGAAAGCCTAACCCGAGCGTGCAAAACATGGTCAGTAGCGTCCAACGCCGTTTCCAAGCATGCACAAATTTTTTTCGACGTTCCATGGTCGATCATCAGCCCACACGGACGAATGCCGCGTAACCGCAGCGCTTGTCCTTTTGTTGACCAGGGTTCTTCTGCAGTTTCGAACGGATTGCTAGAGGTCGCAAAGGTTGGACGACTTGGACAACCAAATGGCGTTTACCCAACTTGGTCAATTCTCGGCGATTGCTCGCTGGAGCTATCTGCAGACTGAGTTTTCCGACCCTGTAGTTGAACGGCAACAAGGAGCTCAGTCCGCCAGCGCCTGATAGACGAGAACCCGCAATTCCCGGCGGATCGGGTAGCTGGAAGATGGAATCAACTGAGTCATGAAGACAACCGAGATTTCCTCTGTCCGGTCGATCCAGAAGGCCGTACTCGCCATTCCACCCCACGTGAATTCTCCGGTTGATCCGAGGATTTGTGCCTTCGCCGGATCAAGCAGTATCGCGCCACCGAGGCCGAATCCGATCCCCGTCATCGGCATCTCACTGAAGGTTGCCTGTCCCATCGAGGCCATGTCACCAGGAAGATGATTCAACATCATTAGTTCCACGGTCTTGCGGCCCAACACGCGAGCGCGGCCAAGCGAGCCGCCTTGGCGCAGCATTTCGACAAACCGGAGATAGTCCGCCATCGAGGAAACCAAACCGCCACCACCCGAATGCATATCGGTTGGTGCACGGAACCGGCTATTGTCCGAGGCATCAAGCAACTTCAACGAGTTTTCATCGGTTCGAGTGTAGAGTTGGCAGAACCGCTCGAGTTTGTCATCTGGTACGCCGAAGAAGGTGTCAGACATGCCAAGCGGCTCGAAGATCCGTTCCCGGAAGACGTCCTCCAACGGTTTGCCCGCTACCACTTCGACTAAGCGCCCAAGGACGTCGGTGGAGACACCGTAGTTCCAGCGTGTACCAGGTTGAAAGCAGAGTGGAACTTTGGCAAGACGGGCTACCACTTCGGCGACGCTCTCGTCTCGGTTGCTGAAGTCCGCCTTGGCCCGGCGCATGGCGCGGCCGACCGGGCTAGGATCGAAAATGCCGTAGGTAAAACCGGCGGTATGATTCAAAAGATTACGCGGGGTAACCGGGGTTTCGGGGTCTGTAAGTTCCATGTCTTCGAACGGCCCGGAGGCATAGACTTTCTGACACGCCAATTCTGGCAGATACACCCCAATTGGATCGTCCAGCATGAACCGGCCCTCCTCGTACAGCGACATTGCTGCTACGGTAGTGATCGGTTTAGTCATGGAATAGATGCGATAAAGCCCGTCACTTATGGCCGGGCTTCCGGTTTCGACATCCCGATCTCCATAGAGGTCGGAATACGCGACCATTCCCTTGCGCATCACGGTCACCGCTCCAAAGGGCAGCTTGCCGTCATCGACATACGCTCGCAGCCAAGGTCCTAGCCGAGCCAGGCGTCCGGCCGAAAATCCCACTTTTTCCGGTTTCTCCAATGGCGCCTGATGATTAAATGACATAAAGGTAATCCAAATTCCCACAAGCAGTCTCGCCAGATGTATCACATCGTTCCAATGCGCAGTAACGAAGTTGTTCATCTAGTTCTGCAATGGCGCCATGCCTAAGGGATTGGGTGGAACCGCTAAGATAATGAACGTCGTCTTTCCAAACTCGGAATTGAATTGCAGATATTGCGGCGCGTGCTGTGCCTTCTCAGAAAACTGGCCACGCTTCACACTTGAGGATAACGCGGCAATCGAAAATATTCCCTGGGAACTAGTAAACGAACAAGAAACGGGAATGCGTTGTTATAAAGATCGTTGCGCCGCTTTGGAGGGAAAGATCGGAACCTTGACAAGTTGCTCCATTCATCCGAACCGACCGATCGTCTGCCGCGACTGCAAACCGGGCGAAGAAACCTGCCTAATAGCAAGACGCCGGTTTGGGCTCAATAACAAAGGGTCACGGCCGTCGTAGTAACAACCGGTTGATCGGGCCAAAAGCCCGCAAAAACAGGTCGAATTGTTCGAGAAATCCATTATCTGTAAGACTGGTGTACCCGCTCTCACGCAGATCCTTCCACAGAGCGGCGAGCGAGCAATTCCCATCAATCCGAGCTGCAATCTCAGGCGCGAGCGCCGGAAGCAAAGCTCGATAGGAGTGTCCTGGCGCCAAGTCCGCCTTCAACTCCCCGCCGCCGTGAATTCCCTTACTAATGACGGATGGATCCAAGTCACGGAAAATCGGCACTATACTGAGCCAATCGACCCCTAACTCCGCGACAGGGTTGTCGTGCCTATCTATCTTCACCACGTAGATTATGTGTTTGGTGATAGCGCCAGAGAGTCTTTCAGCCAATGCCCATTGATCCAGTTCAGCAAGCGCAGTGCCTCGCTGAACAAGCGCCGGGTCCACAAGATAATTGCTTGGGTCGTATTGCGCAGGAGCTACGAAGGAAACGGGACGTAACCCGCTGGATCCAAGAAGCGACATAACTTCGGGAACCGTGTAGGCCCTGTCTCGCCGATGCAATAATAGGTCGGTGAGACCGGCGTCGCCGCCCTGGAAATAATCGCCCACGAATGGATTGCGGCGCAGCCAGTGGGTCACTGGCAGGCCGTCTAAAAGGCGACGCACTAAACTTATTCGGTCCTCGTCGTTATTGGAGTCGGCCATCAGGCGCATCGCTTCCTGAACGTCATAGACCCCGCGCCTGCCGAGGGCGCCATAAACCATCAGTCCCATGCCACCGTTTTCGGCAAGTTTAGACACCAGCGAACGAAGTCCTTTCACCGGATCGACCAAGTGATGCAAAACTCCGCAACAGTCGATGTAATCGAAGCAATTGGGACAGAGGTCTTCGACCGCTTCAATCTCACCGCTCAAGAAACGTATGTTATCAAGGCCCCTTACGCGCGCGCGCGCTTCGGCGATGCCCCGAGAGGATGCTGAAGGGTCGAGATAAGTGACTTCGGCCTGATCCGCGCCTTCATCGGCAAGCTGTTGGGCGAGCATGATCGCCGCATCTCCTGTTCCCCCACCCGCAACCAATGCTCTGAAAGGTTGTTTCGGATCAAAGTGACCCTGGTTGAGATAGTGAGCAATCTCAAGTAGATGACTGGGTGAGCCTGTGATTAAGCGTTTCGCCTCGTCGGCCGGATCCCGGGCCGGATAGGGATATGCTTCGTATTGCGCGTACACCGCGGCCGTGCGCGCTCGTTCGTCCATAGCCATCAAAACCGCCTGCGCCAGTATCTAAAAGGAAACCCAAGCCGAAGGACGGATCTCTCCAACCAATGTCCCCGCCCAGTTGCGTACATCTCGGACCACCGTTGTTTCTATCCGTTCCGCGGCCATCTCGTCGACCACACCAAGATGGCGCAGCAATGCAAGAATCAACGCGCTAGAAGCGCGGCCTCCACCATCGTCCACTTTGATGCAAATGCCGAGCCCTTGCTTGGGGATAGCAGCAGTATACACGCCTTCCGCACCACCCTTGAGCAAGCAATTTTCACCGGTTTCCGCTAACACTAAGCTGTTGAAAGCATTGGTCCCCGATAACATCAACGGATTGGATGCACATGCCTTGATGATACGATGGCAGACCGCTTGACGACTCTCCGACTGGCCTGATGGATCGGCTAACTTCGCCATCGCGAGCGCGATCGACTTCAACGGTGCGCCAAAGACTGGAATGCCACAACCATCCAAGCCACGTGCGGTGCCAGTCAGGTCGACTTCTCCAAGGTCCTGCATCAACGCAACCAGACGTTTTTGGACCGGATGGTCGGGTAGCGTATAACCGACCACGGGCTCCCCCATATGAATTGCCGTAGTCAGCATGCCGGAATGTTTGCCTGAGCAGTTGTTATGCGCACGTGTTGGTGCGGCCCCCAAACGGATCAGCGCATGCGCGCTTACCTCATCTGTAGGCAGTTGTGGTCCACATTCTAGATCGCTGATGCCCAGGCCTAAGCGCCTTAGCCAGGAAACCACCCGATCGACATGTATCTGCTCGCCGTGGTGAGAGGCGCAACAAAGCGCTATCTCATCCTCGCCCAGACAGTAGTTATCCGCCGCCCCGGTCTCTATCACTACCATGGTTTGCAACGGCTTGATCGCCGAGCGGGCAAATATCGGCCTATCGACTGCTCCCCAAGCTTTAATGATCCCACCTTTAGCGTCCGAAATGACCGCAATCGCACGGTGTACGCTTTCCACCATGCCCCCCCGGGTCACTTCTATTGCGATTGGAGACGGGGTTTCACCCTCGTGGACGCGGATCACCATCCCATCGTCCCTAGGCGCAGTTGTGGTCTCGATGTTCATCGAGATTTCTCCTTGTCATGCGTTGTTCGCACCTTGCCTTTGGCCCATGGTTCGTGCAACACCGCACAAGATGCGTGGATACTTCGGAATCGGTGTGGAAGGAATAAGCAAGCCGATGAACTTCGGCGCGGTGACCCGAACCGCTCATGCCTTCGGCGCCAGTTTCACTTTCAGCGTGGCAGTGGCTACCTCAATGCGCGAGATCGATCTAGTGGACACATCTAGCTCCACGCGAAACATACCCTTCTATGAGTTCGATACCACTGAGGAACTTATGCTGCCCAAGGAATGCGCGTTGGTGGGCGTCGAGATTACCGAGGACGCGATCGACCTCCCGAGTTTTCGACATCCACGCTGTGCCGCCTACGTTGTGGGCCCCGAGCGGGGGGGCCTATCCGACGCCATGCTCGGTCGGTGTGACCACGTCGTGAAAATTCCCACGCGGTTCTCGATCAATGTGGGGCTCGCTAGCGCGCTAGTCATGTACGATCGGCTGATCACGCTTGGCCGTTTTGCTCCGCGACCCGAACAGGCCGGTGGCCCAAGCGAATCTAGGCAAGTCCCCGCCTTCGGCGCGCCTGCCTGGGTAAGGAAACAGCGGCGGCAAGCGAAAGCGGCTAAACGAGACACACTATGACCGATTTTTCTTCAATTTTCGCCAATCGCGGCGGTCCGGAAAGGATTGCAAAGCGACTTGCACGGGCCGGTCTCTGTTCGCGGCGGGATGCTGAACGCTGGATCAAGGCAGGCCGGGTGGTCGTGGACGGCCAGAGGTTGGAATCGCCAGCGGTCACGGTCGACGAAAAAAGTATGATCCTAGTCAATGGCAAGCCGATTCCGGAGATCGAAGTGCCACGTCTTTGGCGCTATCACAAGCCGAGAGGGCGGATCACCAGCAACCGCGACGTGCGGGGCCGCACCACGGTTTTCGAGGATCTACCGGCGGAAATGCCGCGCGTGGTCACGGTAGGCCGTCTGGATATCGAATCCGAGGGATTGCTATTGCTGACGAATGACGGGGAATTAGCCGGATTACTGGAATTGCCATCGACCGGTTGGGTGCGCCGTTACAGAGTGAGGGTCCATGGTCGACCTCAAGCCGTTCGCCTGGAGGCCTTAAAGCGCGGCATCGTCATCGCCGGGATCAGATATGGACCGGTCGAGGCTAAGCTTGATCATCAGGGCCCAAGCAACGCTTGGATCACTATTGGGTTGCGCGAGGGCAAGAACCGAGAAGTGCGTCTTCTGATGGAGCACATCGAACTGACCGTAAACCGTCTAATCCGGATTTCTTTTGGTCCGTTCCAGCTTGGCAATCTTGAGGCCAGCAACGTCGAAGAAATCAAGCAACGCTCTCTACGGGAACAGCTGGGAGCAGCCGAGACATCGAATAAAAATTCCGGAAATGCCAAGGCCAAACCCAAACAAACCAGAAAATTTCCCCGGAAAGCGAGCACGAAAAAGTCGTGGATTGGAAAATCCGATGCGGATCATCGCCGGAAAGCGACGAGGCGCTAGCCTCTCCGCACCCGAGGGGTTGGACGTGCGACCGACCCTCGCACGGGTAAGGGAGTCACTTTTTAACGTTCTGGACGGTGGGCGCTTCGGTTCCCCCTATCGCAACCAACTCGTCATCGACGCTTTCGCCGGTTCTGGGGCTCTTGGCTTGGAGGCCCTATCACGTGGCGGAGCCCGAGCTGTGTTTCTGGAGAACGCTATTCAACCTCGCAGGGCGTTACACCGAAACATCCGCACGTTGGGATTCAATGAGCAGGCCACTGTAATCGAAAGTGATGCGACGAAATTACGGCGAGCGGCGCCAGAGACCGCTGGTCTGATTTTGATGGACCCGCCCTATGGCAGTGGTCTCGCCGCACCCTGTCTCCAGGCCTTGAAGTTCTATGGCTGGTCCAGCCCTAGCACGCTGGTAGTGCTAGAACTCGCGGCCAAGGAACAAACTTCAATGCCCGACTGGCTAGCGGCAGTGGATGTCCGCTGTTATGGGCGGACGAAGTTAGTTTTCCTTCAGATCACGGATTAGTCGTCAGAGTCGGCTTTAAGGATCCAGGAGATGGAGTAGTGTCTCATTAAATGGCCCGGACGCCTCGAATTGAACCCAGTGACCAGCAGCGGGAATAATCCGGAAATTCACACCCGGGTGAACCTCCTCCACATAGGCTCTAACGCCTTTTAAATCAGGATCGAGGGTCACGTCGCGATCGCCAAATACGCAATTTAATTGGCATGGCAGATCGACCAAGCTCTCTGCCAGGACCCTGGTCCGGGCGATACCCCGAGACCTCAGACGCGATTTCGCCATGTTGGTCATGTGCAGCCAGAGGGCCAGGTCATCTGCCGCCTCCGGATTATGGAACATGAGGTTCTGTAGATTGTGTCGGTAAAGCGGTGCCGCCTCATCCCTAGACATGGCCTGGGGCACGTTGATCAGATCATTGGCCGGTCCAGTTCCAGTCAACCCAAGGATTGGAGAACCAACAACCGTGAGGCTCCTAATCCTTTGGGACTGATGATGGGCAATCAGCCCGGAGAGCACACCTCCAAAGGAGAATGAGACTAGGTCGAATGGATCGGAAGCCGGCACTGCCAAATCGAGGCCACAGGAAAGGATCGCTGCCAGGGTTTTTGCGTCGTACGGCCAAGGTGCATCCGCCGAGTCACCGCAGCCTGGCAGATCGGCGGCAACCAGCCGATATCTGGATTCAAGCGCAGGGATGTTTCGCACCCAGTGGTTCCACGCGCCAGATCCACCATGCAGTAGGACCACGGGCCGCAGATCACGGCGGTCAGCATTCCAAGTCCGCCACACCATTGCGCCATCGCCGCAGGGTGTGTGGACTTCACGGCAACGATCAAGCAGAGCCTCGACCTCAGAGCCAACGCTATTTTCAGTCACGACCCCATGTCCTCACCACTCGCCTGCCATCCAGTCTTCAATTAGTCGGCGAGCTATGGAGTCGGGCCTCGGCAGAGTGTTGCCCATGGCTTCGAAATTCTGAAGTTCCTCCAGTGCGAACCATTGGGCATCTTCAATTTCTTCGTCATTACGAATAATTTCGGTCGTACGAGCCCGCGCGTAGAATCCTAGCATGATTGAGGCTGGAAATGGCCAGGGTTGCGAAGAATGGTATCGCACATCCTCGACCTCGACATTAGTCTCCTCCCAGACTTCCCGAGCAACCGCTTCCTCGAGCGTCTCGCCCGGCTCCACGAACCCAGCGAGGGTCGAGAACATTCCCGGTTTCCAAACTCTCTGGCGACCGAGCAAAGCTTGGTCGCCGTCGTGCACCAGCATGATGACGGCAGGATCGGTGCGGGGAAAGGTCGGAGCCTGACAGTCGTCGTTCGAACAATCGCGCTGGTGCCCGCCCTTTCGGGGACATGTCGGCGCGCCACAGATACCGCAGAAACGGTGGCGCTGATGCCAGTACATCAGACCGCGTGCATATGCCAGCAAGGAGCCCTCGAATCGTCCGAGAAGCGGGCCGATTTGGCGCAGATCGGTGAACATGCCGTGT
>PBMU01000055.1 GCA_002722775.1 Rhodospirillaceae bacterium | reverse complement strand
TTTTCTGCGCTCATCGTGAAATTCGCTCTTATGGTGTGGCCAAAATCCTATGGAGTGTCGGATAGGGTCGACCCATTATACCCGCGAATACTCGGAAGCGGTTTAACGACCGAAGCTACCATGCAGTATCTATACTAGATTGGCTGCGTAACATTTTATACCTAGTTATGTTATTATTTATTAAAGATTGCTTCAGCCGTTACTTCTGCAAGCCGAGCTGGATCCAGGCAATCCCAAGAGGCCTGTCCTGGAAAGGCACCATGCCGCAGACCCAGGGTTACGGCTATCTGGTTAACACAATTGCTAAAGCGCTAAAATGGACTCAACTTTCTGGTGAACCTGGTCCAGCGAGAAGGGCTTCACGATATATCCGTTCACACCCTGCTTGCCGGCGGCTAGCACGAATTCTTTGTTGGCCTTCGCGGTGAGCATGATGAATGGCATTTGGGGGTATAGATCCCGCACGGCCCGAAGGAACTCGATACCATTCAGTTTTGGCATGTTCCAGTCTGAGATGATGAGTTCGAATTCGCCGTCATATTCCTTCAATTTCTTCACCGCCTCTAGCCCATCTTCGGCGACGACTACGTCGGTGATACCCATCAACTTTAACGCGCCGCGTGCCAATTTGGCAGCCATTGGCTCGTCCTCGGCGATTAGGACCCGGATGCCTTCGTAGGAATTCTCTACTTCTTTAGGCTTGGTGTTTCTCATGATTGTCTTTGATCCAGCGGATTTGTGGAACGGTCACAAGACTTCGGATTGTTTTTGCCGACACGTAATATAGTCCTTGAGCGACCGTTGCCCGTCGGAGACGGCGCGGGGCAGGTCGGAACTGATTGCAACGGCCCAGTCAATTTGACCGTTCTCGGCGGCAATTTCAACATCGCGGGATAGTTGAAAGACCCTTGTCAATCCGATTGAGCTACTAGTGCCTTTAAGGCTGTGGGCGGCCATCTCTATGGCATGCGGGTCTCGATGATCGACGGCGGACGCGAGATCCGATAGAGAAATTGCAGACGCCACCTCGAAATCTGCAATAAGATCTTCGGCGAAATCTTGACCCAACTGTTCGCACAGGGAGTTCATTACGCTTTCATCTAGAGGCTTTTCATTACGTTCTATCCTACCTCTCGAGTACTCTGGATTGAGTGCGCCTAAGACGTGCGAATTTTCCTTCGAGAGGCCGATCGCCCTTGCCATGACGGATGTCAAGGCCACGGGATCAATCGGTTTAGAAACATAGTCAGTCATCCCGACGGCGAGGCAGCGCTCGACATCCTCAGTTGTAGCTCCGGCCGTCGCCGCCACGATTGGCACTTGAGAAGCTGGATGATCGAGGTCGCGGATCCGCCGAGTGGCGGTGAAGCCGTCCATCGTCGGCATGTGGATGTCCATAAGTACAAGATCGAAGGCTCTGTTGCGGACCTCTTCGACCGCGGCTAGACCGTCCGAGACGACCGTTACGGCGTGACCTTCGGCTTCGAGGTAGCCTTGTGCGACACGTTGGTTCACGAGATTGTCTTCTACGATCAGAATTGAAAGTGCGGGTAGTTTTGGCGGGGTAAACTCAGCAGTTTTCCCATCCCCGCTTTTTGCTTGGGGCAGATTGATGTCGAAGGTGAAGGTGCTCCCATTGCCAATTACGCTGGTTACGGAAATCTCACCACCCATTAATTCAACGATTCGTTTACAGATCGAAAGGCCCAGTCCAGTTCCGCCATAGCGCCGGGTGATGGATTCGTCTGCTTGTGTAAAACGGTCGAAAAGATTGTTGATTTTTTCCTTTGAAATGCCGATCCCGGTGTCAGATACGGAAAAACGGAGCGGAACGAGTTGATCAATATCGTCAGGCATGGATTGGTAACGAGCCTCAAGGGATACGGTCACACCGCCTCGATCGGTGAATTTGATTGCGTTACCAACGAGGTTAAGGAGGACTTGGCGCAGTCGTCCGGGGTCGCCTTTGAGATATGCTGGAACCCGATCCTCGATCGTGTTTTCCAAACTCAATCCCTTTTCTTCGGCTCGGCCGGCCATCAAAGCCATAGAGCCAGCGACCATGCGTCGGGGATCGAACCCAATGCATTCGAGGTCCATTCGACCCACTTCGAGTTTCGAAAAATCCAAGATGTCGTTTAGGATGGTGAGCAGGCTTTCTCCCGACTCGAGGATGGTGCGGGCGCGCTCGCTTTGTTCCTTGTCGAGATCGGTCTTGAGTAACAGCCGCGCCATGCCGATCACCCCGTTCATAGGGGTCCGGATCTCATGGCTCATCATAGCTAAGAACTCTGACTTCGCCTGCGTTGCGGATTCTGCGTTTTCCTTCGCCTCGCGGACCTCTCTCATCGCGCTTTTGAAGACGCCCAACGCGGCTGCCATGCCGCCTATCTCGTCTCTGCGCTCAGTGCCGGGAATCGAGAGGTCATGGCGCCCGGCGGCAATGATCAACATGGCTCGGCCGAGCTGGTTCATAGGGTGCAAGATGGTGTAGATAACAATCGCAGCGATGATGCCAGCAAGAACTATAGCCGCGCCAACGACGGAATAGATGATGACCTGCGTCATTTCCACGCCCTCCTTGGCTTGCATCCAGAACCGATAGCCATCCTCAGCAGCGATCTGCACTAGGAATTCCAGATCCAGACGCACGCGCTCGGCGATGGAGTCGCGGATCCGACGTTGCAATTCGGGTTTGTCTTCAATAGAAGGGCTCGCCGCGCGGTGTGCCGCCTCTGCCCAGGCTTCGATGTCCGTTGCTAGATTCGCCGAGAACGTAGCAGCCTTTTCCGACAATCCGCGTTCGGTCACGATCGCTAGATCCGCTAAAAAATCCTCGATTTTTTTCGCCCGTGCCGCCGGATCAGCCGGACGCTTCATGCGGCCTTCAAAGTCTAGGATGGCGAACTTGGTTTGTGCCGAGCGCGCGAAATTAATCGCCTGCAACGGCTTGTCATACATCGATTGGGCGATGCCGCCGAGTATCCAAGCAGAGATCAGCGCCGTCCCACCTAGCAACAGGATGATGATCACGCCGATCAACAATGTCGCAATGAATTTCGCTTTAATCGTCACGGCGCTCGGCTATTCGACTACTTCGACGGTCAGCTGCATTCTCGGATGGATCCTGCATTTAACCTCGACCGTGCCCGGGGTGTCGAAAACCACTGACAGTCGCTCGCCAGGTTCCTGAAGACCGATGTCGAAGGATGATCCATCGGTTTCAGAGTAGACATTGTGACCGTAGTCGTCGCTGTTAACGAAAATTACTTTGTCACCGATTTTGATGGAGATTTCCTTTTGGAGGAACGACCGGTTACGCTGCTCGACCACAATCGAACACGCCCAAACCGTTGATCCGACCGTTATCAGGCCCATCGTTAGCAGAGCGATTGCCTTACGCATCGTATTCTCGTGTCATCCAAGTTGAACCCAAAATGGATACGATTGTACCTTTAGAGGGACATTTAATGTAGCGGCATGACGCCATAATTCTAGGGGACATAGCGTAGTAGACCACCGAGTGCACTATCGGGTTAATTTGGTGCTCAAATTCTATCTGATCTGGGTCCGAAAAGAAGCCGGACCGGCAGTCGGCCTCTTAATGGCTGTCACGATTGATCCTCAATAGTTCTTTCGGATAGATTTTTTTGGCGTAGGTTTTGCCATTATATGGAGGCGACGGTGTATTCCCTTTAGATTGCGAGGTTCTTGACTCCTAACTAGTTTGGGTTTGTTATTACTTCATATGCCAATGTCTTGTTCAATCAAAACCGTCTGTTCCAAAGACTTCGGGGAGCATGTCTTGGTTCGCGGTTTTATGGGTGTGAGCGCATTCCAGCCGATGGAATAGTTCTGCCTGCGGACCTAAATCGGGCCCGAAATATCGACCAATTTCTCGGCAAACTTGAAAAAAACCCGGCCCAGGTAATCCGTTACGGGCTCGTGAGACGGCAACGGCGGCCCTGAGCGCGTGTCCCGCAGCATGGTCTGCGCGGATCATTGTCTCGAGCGCGTTCGTTACAGCATGAATGCGCCGTGGTGGCGGAACCCCGCAGCGGTCCGCTAGGGCGCGGTAGGTGATCGTCGTGCCCCTACATGCTGTTTCAACTAGGGCCTCGCTCAGATGATCTTGCCAGTTCTTCACCAAACTCCACTCTCACGATGACAGCACGCGTCTGTTAGTTTACAGGACACTGGAGGCGAACACCGGATCACTGTCTAAACAGCGTGTTGAAAAACCACTTCTCCGGATACCATGACATTAATTCGCTCAACCTTGTTCAACGTTTTTCTTATCTTGATAACCCTGATTCTTGGGATTGTAGGACTACCTTTGGTATTCGGTCCTAGGAGATCTGTCTGCCGCCTTAGAGATTGCTGGATTGCGCTGGTATTGACCGTTCTTCGATGGACTGTTGGCCTTACTCACCGTGTAGAAGGCCTGGAGAATTTGCCGGCGGGCGCCTACATGGTGGCTTCCAAGCACCAGTCAGCGTGGGAAACCTTGGCGCTGCACACAATCTTCCGAGACCCCGCTATCGTCTTGAAGCGTGAATTACTGAAACTTCCGATCCTAGGATACTACATTCGAAAAGTAGGAATGGTTCCAATCGATCGGTCTGGACGCGGCGTCGCGTTGAAATCGATGATGAGCGCCGCCCGCAGATGGTCCGCTGTACATCGTCCCATCCTGATTTTTCCTCAGGGGACTAGGATCGCGCCTGGAAGGAAGGAACCATATCACTCCGGGGTGTTCGCGATTTATCGTACTCTGGGCGTGCCCGTGGTGCCGGTCGCCCTCGACTCAGGCCTATTCTGGCCCCGTCAGGCGTTCCTGAAGAGACCCGGTACGATCACAGTCCAGATCCTGCCAGCAATTCCTAAAGGATTGGAGCGGCGCGAATTCATGACTACTCTCGAACGGGTAATCGAGACGGCAAGCGAGGAATTGGTGCCTTCGAAAGTGGACTGAAGCGAGACCTTCTATTTTACGGTCATTTTGGGAATTTGTATATTGGCGATGAGACTTTCATCTGGGACGATCGCCATGAGCCTGCGCCAGACTTGGTTTCGCACTTCCTGGATTGCGTCGAAACCGGTCAAATCTTCTGGTCTAAGGCCACTAAGATAGATGTTTAGCGCATCTCTGATCCGAGGTTCTAGCGGTTCGACCGGTCCTTTCGAGGCTGCGTTGGGTAGTTCCAGGATGAGGCTCAATAGAAGGAACACTGGTCTCTTGCGCTCTGATTTCAGGTTCACAACGATCTCCTCAAGCGCGAAGAAGATTGACTCCTCTCCCGCTTCCATCGATGGGTCGGGCGCCGTTATTTTCTTCGGCTTCTCCGGTTCCTTCGGTGGAGAATCAACTTCGCCGAGGATCAATTCCGGACCCACACCAGGTATTAGCCGCATGAACACTGCTCCGGCACCGGCTCCTACCAGCAAGATCAGTGGCAAAATGAAAATTATTAGAATCTTCTTCATGTCCTCGCCACTTCGCTCACAGGGTCCGATCGAAGCACTAGTATATAAGGATGATTTGTTGCCACCAAAAGGTATGACCGCGCCCACCTGTCGCCGAGATGGACTTATCCTTAGGCCCAATTCAGGGTAGTATCGGATAAGGTGAGATGCAGGGCTTTACTAAATTATGGCAACCGAGGATCCGGAAGCGCGAGAATGGCTCGACTATTTCATGAGCCAGCCTAGTTCTCAAGGTGGCGAGATGGAGATGGAAATTCCGGAGGCACGCTCTTTCATTATCGAAGTCTGTGGAGAGGATATAGTACTCATTATAAAGTTCGCCGATGGTAGAGAGCGTTCGTTGTCGATGACAGCGGACGTCGCTTTCTATTTGCGGGAGTATTTGGCGGTGGCTCTAAAGAGCACAGAGACTTACTGCCGGCCGGAGTGATTGACAGGCTATCAATCCCTAAGTGTTCGTCGTTCTAACGACCCACAGCGTAACCTTGCATTCCTCTGGGATTTGCTGCAGCTTTGAGTAGTCCACCGTCGCGTGTGGCGCCCGTCAACCGACCTTCGGACCAATCCTCACCTAGGTTGATCTCATGCCCGCGTCGAGTGAGTTCCGCCACGGTCTCTGCAGGAAAGCGGCCCTCCATGACAACTTTCTTGGGGTTTCGTCCACGTGGCCAGAACGAACCGGGGAAGTGTTCGGTATGGAATGCCGGGCAGTCGATGCATTCCTGCAGGTTCATGCCGTGTTCAGCGTGGTGCAGAAACATCAGTGCTGACCACTGATCCTGCTGATCTCCACCGGGGGTGCCGAATACCATATATGGTTCGCCGTCCCTAAGCGCCAGCGATGGGGAAAGCGTGGTACGCGGGCGTTTGCCCGGCACCAAGCCCGAGGGAGCCTTTGGATCCAGCCAAAACATCTGGCCGCGGTTGCCGAGACAGAAACCCAGTTCTGGCACGATCGGTGAGCTTTGCAGCCACCCGCCACTCGGTGTGCAGGAGATCATGTTCCCGTGTCGATCGATGATGTCGAGATGTACCGTATCACCATTGGTGGTGCCAGTTTTCGCTACTGTGGGTTCGCCAACGCCCATTTCAGCAGCGCTATCGATATGGGACCGGTCCGCCATGGCCATATCTATGGCGTTGTTATAACCATCTACCTTCCCGGGCCGAAGGTCTACTGAAGCGGTGTCGCCGATTTGGGCGCGTCGATTACTGTTGTAATCGGCACTCAACAATCGGTCCAACGGAACATTAACAAAGTCCGGATCTCCATAATAAGCTTCGCGGTCGGCAAAGGCGAGCTTGGCAGCCTCGACCACGACATGCACAAAATCGGGACTGGTAGGATCGATTTCGGACAAGCCCATGCCATTCAGAATCGCAAGTTGTTGCAGCAGCACTGGGCCCTGGCTCCACGGGCCTGGCTTGCAGATCGTGTAGTTGCCGTAGTCGTAGCTCGCCGGCTGGTCGTAACTCGCTTGCCAATTTGCCATATCCTGGCCAGTTAGAAACCCTGTGTGGCGCCGGCCTGAGACATCCATTACCGCTTTGTCGCGAAAAAATATGTCGATGGCATCTGCGACCCATCCCCGCGACCAAATTTTGCGGGCGCGGTTGATACGGGTTTCCCGACTGCCACCGCCGGCTTCGGCTTCGCGCAAAATACGGTGGTAAGTCTCAGCTAAGACTGGATTCGAAAAGATAGAACCGGGCGCTGGCAGCTTGCCATGCGGGAGATAGATTGCGGCTGACGTTCGCCATTCATTGGCGAAGAGTTCGCGCACGGTTTCGATTGTTGCCGAGATGCGGGGTACGACTGGGTAGCCGTTCTTAGCATAGGCGATGGCCGGCCCTAGGACCTCTCCGAGGCTCATTGTGCCATGATCGCGCAACAAGGTAAGCCAAGCATCGAAAGCGCCGGGCACGACGGCACAAAGAAGACCGCTGCCGGGGATCAGGTCCAAGCCCAAGTTGTCAAAGGCGTCGATCGTCGCGGCAGCGGGCGCCGGCCCCTGACCGCACAGCACCCGCGTTGATGGTTCGCCAGCGACATGGAAGATCGCCGGCATATCGCCGCCGGGCCCGTTAAGGTGCGGTTCGACTATTTGAAGGACGAAACCGGTTGCGACGGCTGCGTCGAATGCGTTTCCCCCCTTTTCCAGGATAGCCATTCCCGTCGCGGAACCGATCCAGTGGGTGGATGTTACGACGCCAAAGGTGCCATGTAATTCCGGTCGTGTGGTGAACATGAGGCACGCCGATCAGTGTGTTGGTAGGTCGACTATAAGGGGGTGGTAGAGTGCGCGGCAACCGTCACCGAATTGCGTTTGTGTATGACACTTGTGATCCCTAGGATCTTGACATTCAATAAAATTTTATCTACTTTTACAAGAACTCCATAAGGGAGTTGGCCTGATTTTTGCGTCGTGTTCTTGAGGCGCTTAGCAAGGCTCTGCAGAAGCAGGAGAATGGAAAATGTTAGACGCGGCGGGAGCCCTTGGGATCCTAGGGGGCGGTGGTGGCAGTGGGGTGTCGTCTGTTTCGGCGCTGACGGTCTTCAAGCAAACTCGCAAGAAAGAAGCGAAATTCCGCGAACAATTCCATAACCGGGCCGACGTTCAAAAAAGTCTTGAGGATTTTAGGAAGCAGGCAGCCAAGGTCGATTCAGTCGACAATTTGGTCAAGAATCGTCGCGTTATGACCGTACTGCTCTCGGCCTTCGGTCTAGAAAGCGAGATCAATAATCCGGGCAAAATCAAGGCTATCATAAATAGCGACCCGACGGACTTAAACTCCTTTGCAAACAGGCTCAACGATACCCGATTTGGTCAACTCGCCGCTTTTTTGGACGTGCCCAATAGTGGCCTAGGGAACCTGGTGACTGCTAGCAAACAACAGCTGGTCATCGATAAATTCCTGACGAACGAGTTCGAAAAAGATGTTGGCTCACAAAACCCGGCAGTGCGTGACGCGTTCTTCTTCCTTCGTGAAGTCAATACGCTCGAAAGCACCTTCGATATCCTCGGCAATCTGCCGCTAAGAACGATAGTCACCAGCGCGTTGCGACTCCCGCCGGGTATAGCGCGTCAATCGGTCAACAAGCAGGCATCCCTGATTGAAGCGAAATTTGATTTCAACAAGGCTAAAATTGCCGGCAGTAGTGCCCAGGAATCTAAGACCCGTCAGGAAATTTTAACCAGTGATGTGGCGCTGCTTCAAACCGCAATCTCACAGGTCCGGGGAGGCGAGGACGTCGTTTCATCGATTCAGAACCAACTCAAGTCTTTGCGCACACGCCTGACCGATTTGACCAATGTCACCAACGTAACAGGCGTTAACGCCGCCGAGATCCCGGTGCAGAAAGCGGCTTTGCCAAATCTGATACGTCAATCGGGGCTGATAGCCTCCGCAAATGACGCGATCAACAAGGCCGACCCGTTAATGAGGGAACTAGACGGATTGTTCGCCAAAATCCGTGCGGCCAAGGACCAGGACACTGTGAACATCTTGGCCAGTCAGTTCACCACCCAAACTAACAAGATCCTGGGTAATACCGGCATTATCAACTCGGCGACTTATATCGATCCCAACACTGGGAACACCGAGAACCTGTTGCGTCCGGCAGGTGATGCGGGCCTGGGCGTTACAGCAATCTCAGGGTCCAAGATCAGTACTGCGGTCAAATCCGACGGCACCGCTTTGGTCACGAACGGTTTCGAATTGTCGACATTCCTCAGCAATTTGCAGTCTGCGCGCGATAGGGTGGCGTCGATTAGCTTTGCCACTTTGATCACCGATACTGCAGCTGCCGAAACGGTTTTTGATACGGCGGACACCAGTTTCAACAGTGCGAAGGTGCAGATAGGCGTTAATTCGTCTAGTTTCTCCGGCACGGTAAGGGGCGTGAATTTCGCGCATTCTCTGGGCACCCAAAATCTTTCGCTCGGCGTTTCTTCGGTGGAGGATGGGCATGGCCGGGCCGCCCGGGTGAAGACAGTTCTGGACGAAATCCGGCAGCTGACGTTGAGCGCTGTCGAGGGTGGCGCGGATCTCACCAAAATCAACGAAAATTACGTGATCAAAGTTTCCGCACTGAACTCAATTATCAACACACCGGGCTCAGTTACCGATGGAACCAACAGGATTAATTTCGACAATTTATTAACTGGCGGCACGATAGACTATACGGCCGAAACTGGTGTTCGAGTTCGGGCTGTTGGCGGAGCATTGGACAACACGGTATTGTCGGCCCTACCTGCCTCGATCACGTCGGGTAACGCCTCTGCTCTAAAGGACAATATCGATAACATCTACGACCCAGCTGTCGATACAATCTTGACCAACCTGGGCCGCCAACGTTCAACTTTCGACTTCGTGGCTAACGTAGCAGACCCTCAAGGTGCGTTGGATTCGGAGATCCGGAAGTTAACTGCCGATATGAATAAACTATTGGGTGATGCGACCGTCGCGGGTAAGAACCTTATACAGCCGTTCTCCAGCGATCTTCGTCTCTCACTTGGTTCGGTTGGCTCGGTTCTGACAGTGTCCGCCCAGAATAGCTTCAAGAGCTCGTTCGAGAATGCGCTGTCCAGTTTTTCCTATGCGGTTTTAAATGGCGGAAACGTCACCGAACGCACTCGGTTGCTGAATGACGCTTTTTTCACCGCTGGCAGCGCGGCCAGCAGGTTGAGGGGTGAACGTTTTGCTCTCGACATCCAGAGCCAGATTATCCAACAGGAACAGATCGACGCCTCGGCGGTGGAATCAACCTTCCTAAAGCCGCTTGAGAACACTAGGTTCGCGGTCCAATTCATAGAACAATATTTGATCCAAAAGGATCTGGAGGCGCAGGGTGCATCGTTTGGGCAGATGAGCCCGAACGCGGCGTTAGTTGGATTGGTGCGGAACATCGCGCCACAGTCGGGCCTCAATCTCAATTTGACAACATAGATAAGCCTCAGGTTCCAGACACTAACGGGGCGGTCAGTCTGCGCAGCGCCGCTAGCATACTGAGTGCCGTAATTCGACCGGTCCTCGGATTTTCGTCCGACGGAATGTTCTCGATAGTCATCGTGAAACGGGCGCTGTCGGCCTCGACAGTGATCAAGTGAATATTTCTGTCAACTGTTGGATCCGCCCAGACTTGAAGTGTCGTTAGGTCCGACCCGACGCCCGCGAGGCTTAGTGCGGCTGCGACATTGACGTTTGCGGGGAAACCGATCGCGCCCTGGCGTGCGGTTCCCTCGAACACAAGTTTCGCTTCGGTCAAGCCGTCAACTGAGATTTTGTTTTCTACCAGGTGTGGTGCACCCTTGAGCCCGCCGGGCGGCTTTCGTGTACAAAGCGTGACGCTCTTGATCTCACCTTCCGCGGCGGCTCGCACCGCATCCAGACCGATTAGGGCGCCGGTCGGAATGATGATTCTGGCCCCGGTCTCAGCTGCACGGTCGACTAAATCCATGCGTGGGAGCAAAGCCCCCACGCTTGCAGGCACAAAGATCCGACCCTTCTCGATCGCAGCATTTGCGATTTCCGAAAAAACGATGGCCGGTGCGCATTCGACTACTACGTCCGAGACATCGGATAGGTGGGCAAGATTAGTGATAGGGGGTGGGTTCTTAAGGCGCGAAAGATTGCGGATCGCTTTGTGATGGTTACGCGCCGATGCGGCGGCGAGGCTTAGTCCGGGGATGGTGCCGGCGTCGATTGCCACGGCCAACTTCAATCCGATGGCACCTAGTCCGGCCAGACCGACCCGATACTCTTCGGGCATTTCCAATCCCCCTTTACCCACTCGGTTAGACCTCCTTAACACAGTCGTTGGGCGGGGCGAACACGAATACGCAATGTGCGGTCATGATGGCAAGGTGGACCGCGGCATCTTATGCTGTGTAGAGTTGGTCTCCATGTGGATCCGAATCGTTGCGTGCTTTTTCATGATCTGTGCACTGTTGGCGACGCCGGCCGTGGCCGCTAACAAATTAAAATGCACAAGTATTAAGGTGGTCGTGCCTTACGCTGTAGGTAGCGCGACGGACCTTATTCTCCGTGCCTATACCGAGACCATAAACCGGCACAGCACCGGCCCGTTGTTAAAGGTTGTCAACGTCACCAAGAAAACCGTGGTTGCTGATGCGATTAAGACGCCGGCGGATGGTTGCAAGTTGTTAGCTGCATCACTTTCTTTGGTAGCGGAGCAACTTGCTGGTGAAGCCAAGGCCAAATGGTCGGACTTGGCACCAGTCGCAATGCTCACTCGATCTCCGCTGGTCGTAGTGGCACGCGGCGACATGAAAGATGCAACCTTGCCTAATATTATTGAAATCGCACTAGAGGACTCGGGTGCGATCGGCATCGGAGAGGCTCGTAGCGCACTCGGACGCATGATGTTGATGTGCTTGGAAGACGCTTCGGGTGCCCGATTTCAGATCATGACTTATGATACTGGGCGCCAAAGCCTGATGGCTCTCTTGGCCGGAAAGCTTGACATAGGGTTGGTTTCGCCTTCGGCCGCTAAACGCAGGGTCGATCAAAAGGAGCTGCAGGCTCTGGCGGTGACAACCGAGGTGCGATCTACTCTGCTGCCTTCGGTGCCAACCCTTCGCGAGGAGGGCATCGGCGCGGCGTTTGGAATCGATCGTGGGCTATTCGCTCCGAAGGCGACGACGCCTGAACTACTTGCCGAAATCTCGGGATGGTTCAAGAAAGCGGCGGATGATCCGGCGTTGGCCGAGCGCATCGGAGAGGTTGGTACCGAGTTGCGCTATTTGGGGCCTGAAGATTATGCCAGGTACCTCCAGAATCTAACTGCTGACTGGATTGAAATGATCGGGCGTGCTGTTGGCAAGCAGAATCGGCGCCGTCCAAGCTGATCAAACTGTCCGCAGCGCTGGCGTTCCGATCTCGTTCCTCCTATCCTCCGACGTTGGTTTAGCTTGATCGGGGGATCAGAAGTGGAAATCCGCACACCGTATTTGTTGTTCCTGGGGGACGCGCGCGATCAACTCGCTGCCAAAACCGCCTATGGCGTGCGGGTTTGGAGACCGGACTGGTGCGTCGGTCAGCGACGCCTGGCGGAATGCAACGCCGATTGCGGTATTCCGGATATGACGATCAAAGAGGCTCAGGCTGCTGGCGTGAAAACGGTCATTCTTGGTGTCGCCAACAGGGGTGGGGTCATTCCGAAGAACTGGACGTCGGAACTTGTTGACGCGGTGAACCGGGGCATGGATGTAGCTAGTGGCTTACATACGAAAATCACCGAGATACCGGAATTGGTAGACGCCGCCAATATGAATGATCGTTTGCTTTTGGACGTGCGCCACCCGACCCGCAACTTCGACGTTGCCGACGGTGTGAAGCGCAATGGAAAGCGACTCCTTACTGTAGGCACCGACGTATCTGTCGGGAAAATGTTCACGTCCCTGGCGATCGAGCGTGAGATGCATCAGAGAGGCATGAATGCCTCGTTCAGAGCTACCGGCCAGACGGGGATTTTCATCGCGAGTGCGGGTGTATCGATCGATGCCGTGGTTGCAGATTTCATATCGGGCGCGGTCGAATGGTTGACACCGGAGAACGATGCGGACCACTGGGATGTGGTCGAGGGTCAGGGCTCTTTGTTTAACGTTTCCTATGCTGGCGTCACTTTAGGGTTGATCCACGGTGCCCAACCTGACGCTCTAGTGGTCTGTCACGAGGCGGGTCGGCCACATATGCGCAGCATGCCCCATTTCCCGGTGATCGATATTCCTACCTGTATTGAGGCAAACCTCGAAGCCGCGCGTCTGACCAATCCCGATGTTCGGTGCATCGGTGCGTCGATCAACACCTCAAGTCTTACAGAACAAGACGGACGTGACTTCTGCAAACGCATCGGTGCGGAGACCGGCTTGCCCACCGTCGACCCTTTACGTGATGGTGTTGCCGCGATTGTAGACAATTTGTAATAGCAAGCGCTTGGAGAAAAAATGTCCTTAAATCTAACTGTCACACGAGAAGTGTGGCCGCTTGCTGATGTGTTCCGTATTTCGCGTGGTGCGAGGACTTCGTCGGAGGTTATCGTCGCTACTATTACGGACGGCCGGGCTACTGGGCGGGGCGAATGCTTCCCATATGCGCGTTATGGCGAATCTTTGGACAGCGTCGAAGCGCAGATTAATTCGGTCGCGTCTGCCATTGGTGATGAGGCGGGGCGCGGCGGTTTGGCGAGGTTATTGCCACCCGGTGCAGCCAGGAATGTTGTTGACTGTGCGCTCTGGGATTTGGAGGCTAAGCGATCCGGGAAACGGGTTTGGGAGATAGCCGGACTTGGTGAGCCCGTCTCGGTGACCACGGTTTTTACACTGGGTGTGGATAAACCTAGTGAGATGGCGGCTAAGGCTGCCGAGAACAAGGCGCGTCCCCGTCTAAAACTCAAGATGACCGGTGATGGCCAAGACATCGACCGGGTGACAGCGATACATGCTGCCTCACCGGATTCGGGGCTCGTGGTCGACGCGAATGAGGGATGGAACGCCGATCAATATATGGAATACGCGCCTAGACTAGCAGCTCTTGGTGTAGAGATGATAGAGCAACCATTGCCAGCCAACGACGACAGTGACCTCGTGGGTATCGAGCGGCCAGTGCCTATATGTGCCGATGAGGCGTGCCACGATACGGCAAGTCTCGGCACAATCTCGGGCAAATACGACATGATCAACATCAAGCTGGATAAGACAGGTGGGCTGACCGAAGCGCTAGCGCTTCGCGATGCGGCGATGGCGCAGGGTTATGGCATCATGGTCGGCTGCATGATTGGCACTTCCCTCGCTATGGCGCCTGGTCTACTTGTGGCGCAAGGCGCGGGGATTGTCGACTTGGACGGCCCTTTATTACTGGCGCGAGACCGTGAACCGGGACTGAGCTACCGGGGCAGCGAGATACTACCGCCAGGGAGTGGTTTGTGGGGATAAGGGGGTGAGCTTTCGGGAGCCCAACGATGGGGTCTTGAATGTTGCGAAGTTAGAAGATCAATGCGGCTGGAAACCGGTTGAGGCCTCGCGGGACATTTTCTGGTGTTTGATGGTGAATGGTTTGCCGCCCATCGTGATGTTGCGGACATGAATATCGAACATGGGTCTAAACGGGTTTGCGTCCAGGTCCAGGCTAGAGAACCTGAGAAAATTGTCGGGATTAGGAGTAAGGCGGCTCCTCCATCTTGACCTGCGCAAAATTGGTCACGGTCTCACTCAGGCTTGCTGTATCTCGAGGTTTAAGAATTGCAATGATGAAAAAAGCAAAAAGGCCGTATCTTATAGCCACAGCGTAAGCTCTTGAAGTGTTGCAGAATAGCAAAGATATGGTGGGGCGTTGCTGGAAAGCGTGTTGTTCCTTCAAATAAGGTCCCGCCGAAGAAAGGATCCGACTATGTCACAGGCCCCCGCGGAAATGGAAAGTGTGATCATCGAGATCCGCCGCGCTGTCGCTGCCCTCTGCGAAGATTTCCCCGGCGAATACTGGCGTGAGAAGGATCGCGAGCGCCAATACCCTACGGAATTTGTCCAAGCATTGACCGACGCTGGTTATCTTGCAGTTCTCGTGCCCGAAGAATATGGCGGCAGCGGCCTCCCAATTTCTGCGGCTGCTGCGGTGCTGGAGGAAATTCATAAGGCGGGTTGCAATGGCGGGGCCTGCCATGCGCAGATGTACATCATGGGTAC
>PBMU01000054.1 GCA_002722775.1 Rhodospirillaceae bacterium | reverse complement strand
TCCCTAAAAGGCCTTTGGGGGATGGAAATTTTGTAATTGTCAGCAAACCCCGTTTCCCGTCTTAGTTTTGGTTCAAGGCGGATGATTAAAGAGGGTTGATACGTCGGGGGGGGTCGGGACAAAGTTTTCGGAAACCGCTGCACTTTCGCTGGTCCGCAGAGCGAGTTTAACACCATCCTCAACTTCTGCGGCCTGCCTCGCGCACCGCCCGCCAGATAGTCTCAGGCGTGGCCGGCATATCGACATGGGTGATGCCAACATCGGAAAGTGCGTCAACAATAGCGTTCATCACGGCCGGCAAGGCACCCGCACAGCCTGCCTCTCCGCAGCCCTTGGCGCCGAGTACATTAGTAGTCGCCGGAACTGGATGAGACCCGTATTCAAATTGTGGTACGTCGCCTGCGCGTGGTAAGGCGTAGTCCATGAAGGAGCCGGAGAGGGGTTGTCCATCTTCGTCATATACCATGTGTTCCATCAAAGCCTGACCGATGCCCTGAACTACACCGCCGTGGCTTTGGCCCTCGACGAGAAGGGGGTTAATCAGAGTGCCAAAGTCGTTAACCATCGAGTAGCGCTGGATCTGGACCGCGCCAGTCTCTGGATCAATCTCGACTTCGCAAACATGACAACCGTTTGGAAACGCCGATGGCACGCCGCCGTGCTTTAATTCTACGCTCAGGTTTTCCGGCACATTATCGGGAAGTGTCGGAGCCTCACGGATTGTTGCGTTTAGCTCGAGTAGTCCGATTGCTCTGTCGGTACCAACGACAGTAAGCGCGCCGTTAGAAAATTCGATATCGTCGACTGCAGCCTCTAGCACGTGGCTAGCAGCAGAACGTGCCTTTTCGATCACCCTATCGCCCGCTTCTAATATTGCTCCTCCAGAGGCCATGATGGATTTGGATCCACCAGTTCCGCCACCTGTGATCAGTTTGTCGCTGTCTCCTTGCAGCAGACGAATTTTCTCAAACGGTATACCGAGTTGGTTGTGCAGTATTTGCGCGAAAGGTGCAGCATGACCTTGGCCATAGTCCAGCGTTCCAGTGACGATGGTTACTCCGCCGTCCGGATCGAAGTGGATGCCCCCCATCTCGGTCTCGACGGGTGCGGTGACTTCAAGATATGTCGCCACACCAAGACCACGCAGCAAGCCCTGTGCACGGCTCATTGTTTTGCGGGCAAGGAACCCATCGTGGTCGGCCTGTTTGAGTCCGGCGGACATGACAGCCGGAAAGTCGCCACTGTCATAACTTTGGCCGGATGGGGCGGAATAGGGTATTTGACTCGGCTCGATCTGGTTGCGGCGACGGAGTTCGATCCGATCGATATTCATCTCGCGGGCCGCGGTGTCGATCAAACGCTCCATGTAGTAATTCGCTTCCGGACGTCCGGCCCCGCGATAAGGTCCCACGGGGGTGGTGTTCGTGAAGGCGCATATCGTGTTGATTTCGATCACCGGTGTTTTGTAAACGCTAACCACGTTTTTGACTGCGTTGTTGGTCGACATGTTTGGACCGACGCCGGTCATGTAGCCACCCAGATTGGCATGAATGTTAAGGCGGACTGCGAGGAATCGACCTTGAGCGTCAAGCGCTAGCTGTGCGTCGACCTGATGATCGCGCCCGTGCTGATCCGAGAGAAAGGCGCTTCCACGCTCGTCGGTCCACTTGACAGGGCGGCCTAGAATCTTTGCAGCATGGAGGATGCAGATATATTCGGGATAGGGAAAACTCTTCATCCCGAAGGACCCTCCGACGTTACCTACAAGGACACGGACATTCTCAGGTTTGACCTTCAAGAGGTTCGCGAGATGCCGGCTCATGCCGAACGCCCCCTGGCAGCCCATACGCATCGTGTAGCGTCCCGCGATCGCGTCGTACTCGGCTAACGCCGAGCGGGGCTCCATTGGCGCGATAACTGCCCGGTTGTTGCGGATATCGAGGCGGGTCACGTGGGCGGCTCTTTCGAAGGCTTCCACAACGAGCTCAGTATTTCCGAAATGGAAATCTAGCGCGACGTTGTCGGGGGCCTCGTCGTAGATTGCTGGCGCACCTACGGCGGTGGCCTCACGCGCTTTGGTTACGGCGGGTAACGGCTCTATCTCTAGGACAATGGCCTCGGCTGCGTCGCGGGCCAGATTGGCTGTCTCTGCGATGATACAGGCTACGGGATCGCCAACGAAGCGCACCTTGTCGCTTGCTAGCGATGGGCGGTTTGGCTTTATGAGTGGCGTGCCGTCGCGACTTTTTGTGTTCATGCCGCAGGGAAGTCCTGCGTAGTCGGTAAGGTCCGACCCAGTCAAAACCAATAGCACACCAGGCATCGCTGCGGCCTCGGTCTTAACTAGCCTCTTGATTACACCATGAGCATATGTGCTGCGTACAATTACAGCATGTGCTTGTCTGGGTAGAGAAAGATCGTCGGTGAATCGTCCCTCCCCTTTCAATAGAACCGGGTCTTCGGTGCGTGGGACGGGTTGCCCAACCCCAAATTTCATGGTTTCGAGACCGCACCCAATTTTCATATTGCCTCCGGAAGTTTAGTCCGCTTAAGAGACTCACATCGTAGCTCATGGTGGCAAGCCGCCCCAAGTTTCTTGTGCATTGGGGCGCGATCGCTTGATGATTAATGAACCAAGTAGGAGATTACCTATGGTTTGGAGAATTGCCGTGATCACACAATGCCTTTCCTGGCATCGAACCGGTTTCACAAACTCTGTTATCGAGAGTGGGGTAGCCCTCGAAACCGACGGGTATTGATCTGTGTGCATGGCTTTCTCGGTACCGTCTGGACTTTGATCAAATTGGGAAAGAACTTTCCGACTACTATCGTGTACTCGCGGTCGACATGCCTGGGCGCGGTGACAGCGATTGGGTGCCCAACCCAATGGACTACAGATATCCGTTTTTGAAAGCGTGCTAGGGTCGGCGATAGCTGTTTCAGGAGCTGAGTCCGTTGACTGGATCGGGACTTCTATGGGGGGGTCTTGGGCATGAGACTCGCTAGCCGTCCCAACAGTCCGATTAGACGTTTGGTGTTGAATGATGTTGGCCCGTTTATCTCTGCTGAGGCTCTCGCCGCGAATAGTGACCGTGCCGCGTCGATAAGCGTCTATGCCACCGAGGACTAGGCGATAAAATATGTACTCGAGACGCGAAAGGCGTTTGGCCCCTTCACCAAGAAGGCGACTTACAAGTTCCCTCGCGACAGTTTAGTGCGCAGCGCCGACGGCAAATGGCGTATGCACTACGACCCACGCATCATCTATGGCCGCGAGGACACCGCCGCTGACATGTGGGATTTGTGGAACCTGATATCAATACCGGTGCTTACGCTGTGGGGGGTGGAATCTACGATCCTTTCGGCCGAGACTGTTGAACGCATGCGCGCCACGGGCCCCCGGTCCGAGATCCACGCGATAGAGGGTGTCGGACACTGCCCCGGCTTAACCACTCAGGCAGAGATCGAACGAGTGAGGACATTCCTGGTCACCTAGGGCCGGGCTTACTAAAGTTTTTGATGGCGCGCGATAGATCTTGAAATGGGACCTTTCCGACGTTAACGCGTGTTACGTTCCTTGAAAGTTTGGCACCCGGCGTTCGGCAACGGCGCGGATGCCTTCTTTAAAGTCGTTGGTCTGGCGCAGGCGGTTCTGGATGATCAATTCGTGGTCGGTCGCTGAGCGTACTCGATCGGCGAGGCCATACCGCATGGTGGCGCGGGTCTCCACCACGCCAAGTGGTGAATTTTCAGCAATCTCCGCAGCGAACGATTGAGCAGCGCTGCGCACCTTGTCCAGTGGCACTAGCATGTCGGCGAGGCCCCATTGGTAGGCTTCTTCCCCTTTTATTCGTCGGCTGGTGTAGAACATCAAAGTTGCCCTTTGTTGCCCTATCAATGCTGGTAGCGTTTGGGTGAGGCCGAATCCCGGATGGAAACCGAGACGGGTGAAGTTTGCCGCGAAACGCGCTTCGGGAGCGGCTACACGGAAGTCCGGTACCAATGCCACACCTAACCCACCGCCAATCGCCGCTCCCTGTATTGCGCCGATGATTGGAGTTTTGGTGGCGAATAGGCGCACGGCCTCGATATAAAGATGGTTCGCGGTTCCAGTTGCATCCTTTGGTTTTCTCTCACTCTGGCTTGTGCCGTCCGAGCTAAAATTGGCGCCCGCGCAGAATGATTTTCCCTCAGAGCAAAGTACCGCGCAGCGCAAGTCTGCCGCAGCATCGACGATCTCCATAGCATCAGCTAACTGCTGGATCAGAGCGTAGTCGAAAAAGTTATGCGGTGGGCGCTGTATCTCGATGGTTGCAACGTACCCGTCGGTGCTGACGCCGATGTCGTTAAAGTCGGGAAAGGTGGCCATGTTTGTTCTCCAGGGATAGGAATTCCGAAACTCTATTCGTGCTTTATGATCAACGCGTCGACTATTGATACGCCGTCTCTGGGATCTTCGAGATAGACGGGTAAGCTTAAGACCTATTACTTTTTCAGTGACCGGCTGACCGGCTACATCCGGCCGCTGTATTCATGTGCCAATAAGACTTTCATGATACGACCCCGAAGTCCATTGGGGTCGGCAGCCGCACCTATCACTGCCATAGATGAAGGAGATAGGATGGATAAAAGGTCGGGCATCGGTATCGTGTTAGTCAGCGGAGACCGAGGCCACGAGCGATGATGCCGCGCAACACCTCCGTGGTGCCGCCCTGGATGGTAAGTTTGGGGGCGATGGTAGTGGCGAATTGTAGTAATTCGTCGAAGGCAGCGCGGTTGGTTGGATTTGAATCGATGAAGGCCGAGAGATTTCTAGCATGGGCCGGCAGGGCTTGCTCCCACAATGTGCCCACATCCTTCACTATCGAGCCCTCTAGAACTGGCTCTTTTCCAGCCTGAAGCATGCCGTTAACGGAGACCGACATTCGTCGGAGCGTGTGTACTTGGGCGACTAGTCGTCCGATCCCTTCGGCGGCCCGTGCATCGGGTTTATCGCCTAATATGCGGACTAGTTCGGTCAGAACATAAAATGTTTCGAGAAATCGCTCCGGTCCGCTTCGTTCATAGGCGAGTTCGCTCGTCGCCTGTTTCCAGGCCCCGTCTACCTCACCTAGCACGTGATCTTCTGGGATGAAAAGGTTCTCGAATAGGACCTCGTTAAATTCGTGTTTGCCGGCCATATTGCGAACGGGGTTTATGGTGATGCCGGATTGCTTTAGTTTCACTAGGAACTGGGTAAGGCCGTGGCGCCGGTTCTCCTTCGTGCATGGTGAGGTGCGGAATAGACCAATCATGTAGTCCGCTTGATGCGCGTTCGACGTCCAGAGCTTGCTTCCGTTGATCAGAAAACCACCGTCGGTAGCCGTTGCGCGGGTGCTGGCGGCGAAAAGGTCAGAGCCTGAGTTTGGTTCGCTCATGCCAATGCAGAAGCAACATTCCCCCAGCGTAATACTTGGCAATACGTCCAGTTTTATGTGCTCGGGCGCGTATTTTAAGAGCACCGGGCCGGATTGCCGGTCAGCAGTGAAATGGGCCGTTACCGGCGCATTAGCAACTCGGAATTCCTCGGTCACTACATATCGCTCTAGGAAACTTCTCTCCTGGCCGCCATACTTTTTCGGCCATGTCATGCCGATCCAACCCTTGGCACCCACCCGTTTGCTGAATTCGCGATCGAAACCGCTCTTCATGATGGTTGCCGTCGGATCGAAGCCGCCATTGGTTATTTCCTCGGCCAGGAACGCGCGAACTTCAAGACGAAGTTCCTCGGCTTCTGGCGGTAGACGGATTGGGTCGAAATTAATGGCCTGGGACATGTTTGTTTCCATCATCTAGAATTTTTTGGATTAACGGGATGCGAGGAGTGGCCAGAGTTCATCGGCACCGCCGTTGGCGATAAAATTGCCAAGTTGGACCGCCCATTCACTCTCGTTGCCGAAATCGTCGCGCCAAGCCCAGAGCCGCTGGGTAAAGCGGTGCAGAACATGTTCATCTGTGAACCCGATTGCGCCATGAATTTGATGCGCAATGGCGGCCCCTTCACCGGCGGCCTCGCCTACCCGGATTTTGGCTGAGGCGGTTTCGAAAAAAACCGAGTCGTTGAAGTCTTCCATCGTCTGGATTGTATCCGCCGCCGAACTCGCCGCGGCTACGGCTGCCGCTGTCTCTCCGGCCAGTTTTGCTAGGTTGTGTTGGACGGCCTGGAACTTAGATATCTTGCGTCCGAATGCTGTGCGTTCTTGTGCATATTCAGTGGTGATGTTGAGGATTGCCTGGAGTGCTCCGCCTATCTGGGACGCGCGGACGGCGGCCCCCATCAAACCAAGCGCTTGGTCCCCGAGATTCGCGGGCAGGGGGGCCATAGCGACAGGAGCTGCGCTGTCGAAGGTTACTGCGTCGCGCCCGTCGCCCGAAAGGCCGGGTGCAGATAGGATAGTGCAATCCTGAGGTGCAATCTGGACGACGTGAGGCATCCCGTCCTGATCGGCCAGTGCTACGATAAACCCCACGGACCCCGCAAAAGGAATGCCTAGAGCTTTGCCAGAAAGGGTGCCGTTGGGACCGATAGTAAGTCTGTCGCGCAATCGCGCGGGTGCAACGGACATTTGGCCCGGTGGGCTAGGGAGGCCAGCGGCATCCAATAACCACCCTGCGAGCAAGGTTTCACCTAATGGCACAGGTACCGCGAAGCGTCCCGAGACGTTTAGAATATCGAAGCCGTCAGCTAAGTTTGCGCCACCGCCGCCACGATCGTCGGAAACCCATGCCAGCGTTAGAGCAGATTCTTCCAACGCCGTCCAAAGTTCAGTCTTCCAGACTTCGTTAGTTGCGGCATTCACGGTTTGTGGGTCGGCGAGGTCTTGGAAAATCCGGGTTGTAGTGTCGACTAGGAGGTTGTCGGAACTGGACATCGTGTAGCTCTCGATTGTTTTCCGGCTTGAGATTACTCCGCCGCTAAGT
The DNA here is from genome assembly GCA_002722775.1 of Rhodospirillaceae bacterium. Taxonomy (GTDB): domain Bacteria; phylum Pseudomonadota; class Alphaproteobacteria; order Thalassobaculales; family Thalassobaculaceae. The sequence goes on along the minus strand of PBMU01000054.1, from coordinate 7,690 downwards.
CGCCCGCTATCATGTCGCGGATATGCTGGGTTGGGAGATCCCTAAAAGGGTGTTCAGTTAGACAGTTTGACCAAATAATCGGGAGGAAAGCGCGCATAGCCTCAATATCATCGCTGCCGCCTCAAGAACTAATTCTGAGCGACCTTCGCGAGGATGGCCATAAATGAATGAGTAGACAACAGAGCGTCCCGTCCTGCTAGTGTCAGCCTATGCTCAGGTTAGCGTCTTTGATCGATCGCATCTCCACCAGCGTTGGTGTTGCCGCCGCGATTTTGGTAATACCACTCGGGCTTATTATGACCTACGAGGCATTTGCCCGATTCCTAATGAATTGGCCAACCTTTTGGGCATATGAACTCTCCTACATGCTGACGGGGGCGCATTTTGCGTTGGGCGTGGCGTTGGTTACCCGACGTAACGAGCACATCCGAGTGGATTTTCTTTACGCTCGCATGCCGGCACGGTGGCGTGCGGTGCTCGATTTCTTGGTGTTGCTCTTCGGGGTTACACCGGTTGTCGCATGGGTCGCCTGGGGCTTAGTAGACTATGCTTGGGGCGCCTACGTAATTGGGGAGCGCTCGGGTGAATCAGGCTGGAACCCCTTGATTTGGCCGGTAAGGGCAATGGTCGCGGCGGGCTTCGTCTTCTTTGCGCTTCAATTGGTTTCAGAGACCATCAAGACTGGGGCCTTGGTTTTTCGAGCAGCGAGAACAGAGAGGGGCCTCTAAGCCGTGGATATCGCGGCCTTTATGTTTCCGATTCTACTGACCCTGATCTTCCTCGGTGTGCCGATCGCGTTCGCCCTTATGTCTACCGCGTTTATCTTCGGTTTGATGCGGTTCGGCGACAACGCCGTTAATGTATTCTTTTACAAAGTTGATGAGATCTCAGGCGCCAGCGTACTTGCCGCCGTTCCTCTATTTATCTTCATGGGCGCGATGCTGGAGAAGTCTGGAACGGCAGAGCGCCTTTTCGAGGCGATACATCTCTGGACCCAGAAATTCCCGGGCGGTCTCGCTCTCGGGACCATCCTCATGTGCGTTATCTTTGCGGCGTGTTCTGGCGTGATTGGCGCGACCGAGACTGTGGTTGGCCTGCTTGCTACGCCTGTGATGCTTCGCCATGGCTACGACAAGGCATTGATCTCGGGTACTATAACGGCCGGAGGTTCACTGGGCGCGATCATTCCTCCCTCGGTCGTGGTAATAATCCTGGCAGCCGTTTCGGAACTCCCGCTGGGTGATATGTTCATCGGCATGTTCATTCCTGGCGTGCTGATGGCTGGCCTATATATGGTCTACATTTTTGTACGTTGTACACTCGACCCTGATGCTGGACCACGCGTAGATCATCCAGACAATGATCTGCCTATCGCTGCCAAACTCAGGCTAACTGGGACAGCATTGTTTCCGCCTTTACTCTTAATCGTCGCCGTGCTCGGTAGCATCATGGCGGGTGTTGCGGTGCCAACCGAGGCGGCAGCTGTGGGAGCCGTTGGTACGACCCTTCTGACCATCTGTTATGGCCGTTTCACTTGGGCAGTGATGCTTGAAGCTATGGTGAAAACGCTTTCAGTTACCGCGATGATCCTGACTATCGTGGTTGGCGGCACGATGTTCTCAAGCGTGTTTTTGTCATCCGGAGGCTTCGATGCGGTTCGGGCTGTGCTCGGTTATTGGGATCTGGGGGCTTGGGGGACCTTGTGTCTGGTTTTGCTGCTGGTATTCTTGGCGGGTTTTGTGCTCGACGGGCTTTCGATAATTCTGATCGTGGTTCCAATTGGGATCCCACTAATTGAGAGTTATGGTTTTGATCCAGTATGGTTCGCGGTACTATTCTTGATAGTCAAGCAGACAAGCTATCTAACTCCACCTATGGCAGGTGCGATTTTCTATTTCCGCGCTATTGCGCCAGGCGAGATAACGCTTTCCCATATGTATCGTGGTGTCATCCCATTCATCATACTCGATCTCATTGTACTAGTTTTCGTCATGGGCTTTCCTGCGCTCGCCCTTTGGCTGCCTGAGAAGTTGCTTGGGTAGAGTATTGGCAGAGAGCAAAATTGTAGAGATCATAATTGTCTTAGGAAGATTTTATACGAAACGAAAGACGCACCTTGGCGGGTTCTCCATTGTCAATATTACGGGATTCTGGATTCTTGCGGGTCTGGGCGATCGGTCTGCTTGGCAACACTATGCGCTGGCTTGAGTTGCTGGCCATAGGTATCTACGTCTTTGAGACAACGGGTTCGGCCCTCCTGGTCGCCGTAATGACTATTGCACGTCAGGCTCCGCTAGCTTTGTTTGGAACGTTTATTGGAACTTATGCCGAGCGCGCCAACCGGAAGTATTTGTTAGCCTCTGGGTTTGTCGTGATGACTATGTCTAGTGGGACAATGGGGCTTCTGGCCACTCTCGGGGTTGCTGAAATCTGGCATCTCGTTCTCGGCGTCTTCGTAAATGGGACCTGTTGGGCACTTGATTTTCCAGTCCGCAGGACCCTTCTTGGTGATTTTGCGGGCCCGGAGCGTTTAGGACAGGGCTTTTCGATCGACTCAGCAACGAACAATGCGACACGCATGGCGGGCCCGTTCGCGGGCGGTGTGATCTATGGTCTAATTGGCCTGCAAGGCGCCTTCGCGGTGTCTGCGGTCACGCATTTCTTAGCAGCGGTGATCGCTCTATCGATTGTCTTTCGCCACTCTCGGGCTGCCGCTGCTCCAGAGCCATTTATAGCAAGGCTGAGAGAGGGGCTTGCTATCGTTCGACGGTCTCCGGAGTTAATTGGCATCTATTTCGTCACCATTATTCTGAATGTCTTTGGATTTCCCTATACTGCCATGGTGCCGGTGCTTGGTCGCGCACGCTACGAAGTCGAGCCAGCACTCGTGGGCTTACTATCCGCTTCGGAAGGAGCTGGTGCGTTCGTCGGTGCTTTGATCATTACTTTTGTAGTTCGATCCTCTTGGTTTAAACGGCTCTACCTGTATGGTGCCACGGTCTTGATGATTGGCGTGTTCAGCCTTGCTTTCGCGCCAAACTATGGGATTGCCGTCTCGATCTTACTCTTGGCTGGACTAGGTATGGCCGGGTTCGGAGCTATGCAGAGCACGCTGATCCTGCTGTTGGCCCCGCCCAATGCGCGCAGTAGATTGATGAGCCTTTTATCCGTATGCATCGGCTGTGCGCCTATCGGTCTAATCAATCTCGGCCTTTTGGCCGATTGGCTCGGTGCTCCCGTGGCTCTCGGCATCGTGTCTTCGATCGGACTAGTTTGTCTCGCCACTGTCGTTATCTTGATCCCGCAGGTCCGGCGGTGACGAACTCGTACAGAGCGATTTTCAAACCGTCTGTCTCCGTGTAGACAGTTGTGTATGCTCTTAGTTCCACTATTTCGCCAAGACCTAATCAGGTGGCTCCCGCATGGCTTAGCCATAGCGGAAATCGGCGTGGCCGAAGGTGAATTTTCTGCAAAGATTCTTGATACGTGCGTGCCCGAGCGGCTGTACCTGATTGATGCCTGGGAGCATCAATCAGTCGGTCATCTTGCTGCCGACCCTAATAATCCCAACGCGGATGAACAACGAGCGCGCTACGAAGGGGTTCTTGCTAGGTTTGACAAGCAAATAAGTGATGACCGGGTTTCGATAATGCGAGCATTTTCCCATGTTGCTGCGCGGGAGTTTGCCGACGGCTCCCTTGATGTCATTTACGTTGATGGAGATCACTCCTACGACGGCGTTTCTCGTGATTTGGAGACTTTCGCGCCAAAATTGCGGAACGGAGGATTAATTTTCGGCCATGACTACACGCAGCTCGAAGTTATGGGGTTTGGGGTAATTGAGGCGGTGAACGACTTTGTTCTTCGTACAGGGTTTAAGTTTTTGGCGCTTACGACCTTTGACCCTTTCCCGACTTTCGTCATTGCGGCTCAGCAAATTGGATTAGCCAGTCAATTCACGCGGGCAATCATTGAAAACGTTCGAGGCGTAGTCGAACTTGCAAGGTATCCAGTGGGATATTCTTACAGTCCAAAATATATACAGCGTCCTTCTGGTACTCTTGGGATTGTGCAGAGTTTCAGATTAGGGGACTGAGGTATTATTCCTTAAAATCGCGGAAATATTCGATTGTATGGGCGAGTCCTTTCTCGAGCGTTATGGTCGGATACCACTCAAGCAGTTTTTTTGCCTGGGTGATGTCAGGTTGCCGCTGCATCGGATCATCTATCGGCCGGGGGTGATAGGTGATTTTAGACCTGCTCCCAGCGCTTGCGATGATTTGGATCGCAAGTTCACTGACAGTAATTTCGTTTGGATTGCCGAGATTGATTGGGCCGATCAGTGACTCTTCGGTTTCCATCAATCGGATTAGGCCTTCGATCAAGTCTTCCACGTAGCAGAAAGAGCGTGTTTGCTTGCCGTCGCCGTAGACTGTGATCGGGTCGCCTCTCAGTGCTGCCATGATGAAATTGGAGATCACGCGTCCATCATTGGGGTGCATGCGAGGGCCGTACGTGTTGAAAATCCGCGCGACCTTAATCGAGAGACGGTGTTGTCGGTAATAGTCAAAGAATAGGGTTTCGGCGCAACGCTTGCCCTCATCATAGCAGGCACGAGGTCCTATCGGGTTAACATGTCCCCAATAGTCCTCGGTTTGTGGGTGGACAGTAGGGTCACCATAAATCTCGCTGGTGGACGCTTGCAGGATCTTGGCGCCCAGCCGTTTGGCCAAGCCCAGCATATTAATTGCGCCATGCACGCTGGTCTTGGTGGTTTGCACAGGATCATATTGGTAGTGAATAGGTGAGGCGGGGCATGCGAGATTGTAAATTTCGTCGACCTCCACATAAAGTGGCATGCACACGTCGTGTCGCATCAACTCGAAATTCGAGTGGGCCAGCAACTTGGCAACATTGTCCTTGGCGCCGGTGAAAAAATTGTCGATACAAAGAACGTCGTCGCCTCTTGCGACCAGTCGGCCGCACAGATGTGATCCGAGAAAACCGGCTCCGCCGGTGACCAGGATACGTTTACGCATTCGCTTCATGGCCCACCCCGCCGGTATTCTCACACTAGTTGTTATTTTTAACTGTTTCGCGTGCTGAACCTGAAGCGTTTTGTGCAACATGACACAGGGTATATAGCAAGTGCTGAGCACCTTACTTTCTGCACTTGCGTTGGCTAGATCAAAGAAATAACCATCCAGATAATTTGGAAAATTTAGCATTTACGTTGATAATTTGATTAAAAATGCGAAGTCGTGAAAGGCTCTTATTGGTAATGTTCCTCTAGCGAATGTTGTTGGGGATGTGGAAACCAATTGTTTATTTCAAGTAAGGGAAATTTGTGAAACCAATGCCAAGCCGGTTGCGAATCACAGCTTTTCCGGGATTCGTGTTGCTTGTAATCACAATGAGAGGTATTTTCGTGCAGTCTTGGCACTATATATTGTAGGTTGGAGCTCTCGGCGATGTGAATCTGACCTAAACGGGGTGATGTAGAGGAGACGAGCATGCCCGATATACCACCAAGTGTTTGGACCGAAGAAAGGCTGGCGGATTTGAAGCGGCTCTGGTCAGAAGGATTATCGATCACACAGATCGGACTTGAGATCGGCGTTTCTCGAAACGCAGTGGTTGGCAAGGGGCACCGGATGGGTCTGCCAAAGCGTCAATCGCCAATTGTGCGTTCTGATAAGCCCGTCGAACCCCCTCGGCGTAAACTTTCTCCTATCGCTGTCGCAGAATGGAATAGACACAAGTGCTGCTGGCCCATTGGCGATCCGCGTTTGGAGGATTTCCATTTCTGCGGCGATAAAATCGTCGATGGACGACCGTATTGTGAGGCCCATTGCTCTCTCGCGTATACAACCTCGAATAAGGAAGCAACGGCCGCCTAAGTTTCTGAAACGCTCTAGGGTCCGGACTCAACGATCGAGGAGTTGGCGCCATGCGTTTGGAGGACCGTACACTTATCGTCACCGGCGGGGCATCGGGTATTGGTAAGGCAATAGCCGTTAAAGCTGCGGCTGAAGGCGCAAGTGTCATAGTTGCTGACATCCGCGAGGATCCGCGCGAGGGTGGAGAGAACACCATCGACGTAATCACGACCGCTGGCGGAGAAGCGGAATTTATGCCAGTGGATATAACCCGATGGGATGAGGTTGACCGCATGGTTTCGGACACGGTTTTGCGGCGTGGCCGTCTCGACGTTATGGTTAACAACGCTGCTGCTCATGGCAGGTCGGCTTTGTTAGACACCACTGAGGAGGAGTGGGAAGAAGTGATGGCCGTCGGCGCCAAGGGCATGTTCTTTGGCTGTAAGCGTGCGATCCAACAAATGATTACGCAAGATCCCCGACCCGGTAGTGAGGCGCGTGGTCGTATTGTCAATATTTCTTCCCAACACGGGATGATCGGCTCACCGAACGACTTTGCTTATGGGGTAAGCAAGTCCTGTGCGGTATATATGACGCGCCAAATCGCGGGCGACTATGCCAAGGATCGGATTGTCTGCAACGCCGTAGCACCAGGAAAGATCTTGACTGGTAAAACCGGTCCCGCAATCTCTCCCAACGCGATAGAGTACAGCCATGCTCGCACACCCTGGCCTCGGCTTGGCCGATCAGAAGATGTGGCTGCTGCGGTGATCTTTCTCGCCAGCGATGACGCGAGTTATATAACCGGTGAGAATCTGATGGTCGACGGCGGCTGGATGGCTAATTGATCACTGTAAAACGAAACTGATGCATTCTAAACGCGAAAACCCTGCGCTTCCCCCGCCGGTTCGGCTGGCAGAGTACCGCCCTCCTGAGTACCTGATTGACACGCTCGATTTGAAAATTGACTTGGCTCAGGAAGGCGCGATTGTCACGGCGACCCTTACGGGTCGTAGAAACCCAGATAACAAGGGTGAAGCAGGCACTCTTTACCTTGATGGTCAGGATCAGGAGCTTATCTCGTTGATACTCGACGGGCGCGTGCTTGAGCCTGATGATTATATACTGGGATCGGAATCACTTGCTTTGCCCGAGGTAGCGGAACGCTTTGAGCTTATAGTGGTGAGCCGCAACAAGCCTTTCGAAAACACGGCACTGGAGGGTCTATATCTCTCGAATGGAATGTACTGTACTCAGTGCGAGGCTGAGGGTTTCCGGCGGATCACTTATTTCCCCGACCGCCCTGATGTTATGAGCGTTTACACTACGATGATAATAGCCGAGAAGGCCTGCTACCCAAATCTGCTCTCGAATGGCAATCTCATTGAGGCAGGAGACTTAGAGGACGGGCGACATTTTGCTCGATGGTACGATCCGTTTCCCAAACCATCATACCTTTTTGCCATGGTTGCGGGCGATCTTGCCTGCATCGAAGACTATTTTACGACAATGTCAGGACGCGAGATCAAACTGCAGATCTTTGTGGAGCATGGCGATGAGGCGCTCTGCGATCACGCTATGGGCTCCCTAAAGCGTTCGATGGCCTGGGATGAGGAGCGTTTCGGCCTGGAATATGATTTGGATTTATTCATGATCGTTGCGGTCGGGCATTTCAACATGGGTGCTATGGAGAACAAGGGAATTAATATTTTTAACAGCCGATATGTATTGGCTGATCAGGAAACAGCGACGGACGGGGATTTCCAGCGCATCGAATCAATTGTCGCCCATGAGTACTTCCACAACTGGAC
>PBMU01000053.1 GCA_002722775.1 Rhodospirillaceae bacterium | reverse complement strand
CAATCGATGAAAATGAAAGCTCGAAACGCGTTTAGTGTACCGTCACTTATCAACTCTTGAATACTTACTTGTTCCATATTTTCGCTGAAACATTTTTTGTAAATTCCCATCACATCTATAAGCTGCTGCATTCTTTCTTTTCTTATATTCTCATCGAGAAAAGGCGCATGTACAGAAAGATATACGATAGGTTTTTGCGACGATAAATAGTCTTTTATACTTGGAAGCAAATCGAACTCGCCTCCCTCAATATCCACTTTCAGAAAATCCATCCTTTCAAGCAACAAAAGTTTATTGAAGTCACGCCAGTTAAATGCCAGCACATCGGCCGCATTTTCAGCTTTGTTTCCATCGATCCTGTCATTCAGAAGACTCGTCATACTGTCACCCAAACTATCACCAAAACTGGCTATTCTTTGTATGGATGTTTTATTAGACAGCGCGAGATTAAAAGACTGTACATTGGAAAGTTGGTTTAATTCTATATTCCAACGCAAATATCTATAAGCAATGGGATCCGGCTCAAAGCAAACAACATGCTGACATAATTTTGCTGCATAGATAACGGTTGGACCTATCCATGCTCCCACATCAAAATAGACGAAATCAGGCTTGAGCAGCTTCGACAATATCCCATAGGTGTAAGGCTCCCAGTCTTTCCTTTCTACAGATCGCCAGTATCCAACGTGATATGGGTCTACCTTAAACTTTAAGCCATTTATACGTGCGGGATAATATCCAAGTGTGCGAAAGCAAGCTTCCGCCGTTGCTTTAATGATTTTATTCATAACAGTAAAGTATTGATAAGGGCCTTTACCCTCAAAGAAGTTGAAAAATCTTACTGTTTTACATCAATCTAGGAGCGAGCTGTGATCATCCGATTTTCCCTCCGATTCGGCGGACACTTGTCCCGCTTCAATCGTAAGTGACGATCACCTCGACATCATCGACGCGGATTTCCGAGAGTACGTCGGGTTCGGCGGATTCTACGCTCAGCGTCAGGGCGTTGTCGCCGCAGGTGATGGCCGCAGACGGGATGGGCCAATCGATGATATAACTCCGCTCGCCCTCAAGTGTCTGCGCACCAAGTCCGCTCCCGTTCCAGGTAATGGACAGCACGTGGGAACCGCCGGTCATATCGGTGGCCATCAGGCGGAGGCTCGCATCCATTTTCAGGCCCGCCGCTTCCGCTTCGCGGGGATCGTCGGCGATGCGGAGCATCGTCTCGATGGATTCGCCCTGCTGCAGGTCGGCGGGAAGGACCGGTTTGTCGAGCGCCGTGCCCCATTCCGAGATCAACAGACGATCCTGCATCTGGCCAGACCATTCCGCGAAGGTCGCGATATCGGTGCGGTGGCCCGATCCCTTGTTGTCGAAGATGTAGTGTTTGTCACCGTACCGGATATCGTCGAACGAGCCGATTTCGCGTAGTGGCCGGAAGTCGTAGTCCGTGCCCAGGCCCGCCGGCGGCGTCTGGCCAGCCAGCCAGCGGTATCGGTAGGCGGTCATATTGAACACGTAGATGCCCTGGACGCCGGCGCGGTAGTGGTTGGCGGCGATCGCGCGGAAGGCCTCCGGGGAATAGTGGCCGCGTCCGAGGATGCCATCGGTTTTGCAGGACGCGTAAACGGCGCAGTTGTGGCGCTCTCCCAGATCGACGGCTTGGCGCAACTCGAGGCGATTGCGATCGACGATGCCGCCGATCCACTGGTCGATATAGCCTGCTTCCAGCCAGTCGTCGACGTCGAGGCCGATGCGGCGAGCGGCGGCCAGCGGTACGAGCGTGCGCACCGCGAGACAGAGATTCTTGCCGCGCTCTTTGCCGGCGCGGTCGAGGGCGTTTCGCACGCGGCCAATGAATTCGGTCATTAGATGGGCGTGGGTGCGTTCTGCGCCCGGTTTGAAGACGAGGGGATGGCGCAGAAAGTCGAGCTCGACGCCGTCGATATCGTACTGCGCGATGGCCTCTTCGATCAGGGCGAGGCGGAAGTCGCGCACGGGTTGGTGGGCGTAGTCGAAGGCGATCGCGCAGACGCGCGTTAAGGCGTCGTGCTCGCCGATCAGCCACTCGGGATGATCGAGTTTCATCCGGCAGATGTGACCGCGGATATTGCGCTCGTTGAATTTCCCGTTCTCGAACACGGGATGGCCCAACGGGGGTTTCGCGCCAAAAAGCGATTCGCGGTTGCGCTCGACGATGCGCCCGTCGTGGGCGTCGTTCATCCTGAACGACAGCAAGAAGTCGAGCCCGCGCTGGTGGGCGGCGGCGGCGAGGAGCCGCGGCGGATCGTCGCCTTTGGCGATCATCGCTTTGACGCGATCGGCCATCACTTTCCAGCTGCGGGCGTGGAAGGGACCCTGGAGTTCGTAGAAGCGCTCTCCGACATCGGTCCGGTGAGAGTAGAAATTGGTGGCGCGTCCCGCCCCCTGGATATCGGGCATCGGCCAGACGTCGGTGCCGAGGGTCCACGAGAAAGCATCGACCTGGGTATGCTCGAGATAGCTGAGCGTGGCATCGATGAAGCCCTCGGTCGTGAAGGGCGCGGCGGATGCGGGTGCGAAGGGCCGGAAGAGAGTGCCACCGTCGTTGTTGAAGATGAGTCTGTAAGGTTTTTCGCGCATTGCCTTCCCAGGACACCGTTGAATATGAAGTTGTTGACCGCACAAAGGTAAAACCCACCAGGTTGAGCCGGGGCGGAGAAAGAAGTGCACCTATGAGCGGTGCTGGACGGACCCGAGTTGCCGGTCGCCCGGTGCTGTGGCGATGGCGCCTGTGATCGGCGGCATCGCCATCGAGCTTTGGTCTACCTGCCTGCGGGGCGGCAACGAGGCCCTGACGCTATCGATTTATCGCAAGCCCGCAATCAGCGGGTGGCTGATATGAAAAAGCGGAGACCGAAAAACGCGACCGTCTGCAGCTCATTCTCGCCCATTGCAAAACTTTCTTACCAGGTTGTCAACCATTCCCAAAATGAGCTTTTCACCTCTTTCGCCTCTTTATGCGCCTCTTTCTCCAAGCCAAGATAGAGAAACGCTGCAAGAACCAAAAATCACACGACTATAAAAAAATGCCTTGGCCAGACTATTGCCAAACGCTCTATCTGTAAAATGCCTAAAAACATAGCGCAACACCAAATAGCAAACGATAAAAAAGATAACGACAAGTGGCTTTTACATAGCGAATCTAAGCTTTTACAAACTTGCGCAACCATGATCAAAAGAGCGACTGGCAAGCAGCCAGATGCAGAACACCGCCGGCCTCCCCGCAGAAGTTTTCCAAAGTACCTTTTCAAATCCCCGTTCGTTCCTTCAACTCCGCGCGCAAAAGCCTTACCACGGCCTCAAGTACCTTGATATAAATCAGCGGATTGTTTTCGATTAGCGCGCGTAATTTTTGATGGTAAAAAAAGAGCACATGCGAAGTTTCGGCGACCTCTATATCGAGGGCGCGCTGCCCACCAGTGAAAACATCACCGACCCCCATGACTTCTCCCGGCCCCAATTCGAAAAAAATTTGACCATCGGGCTTTATTGCGCGCAAATGACCGTTTAAAACGACGATAAAAAAATTGCTGTGCTCTCCAGCTGACCACAGTTTAGCAGGTGGAGTATAGCTCCTAGCCTCTCCCAAAGCCAGCAAAATTCTGGCTTCTTCGGAATCGAGATTTGAGAACATCTCCAATTTTCGAAACGCCCTCAACAGCGAATAGTCGTCCATTTTAGCCATAATTTTCTCCCAGAATTTCTTAAAGATCTCCCCTAGTAACTATCGGCAAACCAATTTCACGAAAGTTCTTCCTCCTTTCGATTCCCTTTTTCCTTAGCTGACTCGCACTTCCTTGCCCACTTTCGCCGACTGGTAAATGCCGTCCAGCATCTGCTGCACCATGAGCCCGTCTTCGGCGGGGGCCAGGTTCGGGCCGCCCTTCAGAACGTGGTCGATCACGCCGCGCATCTTGACGTCCCAGATATCGACATCCGGAAGATAGGCGGGCGTGACATCGACCATATGGCCATAGTCATCGGTGTAGATCTTGATCGGGTCGAGCGTGGCACCGGCCTTCTCGCCATGGATCTTGTAGTTGAAACCCTCTTCCTGGTTGTGCATCGCGAAGCTTACCTCGAGCGTGAGGATCGAGTTGTCCGCAAAGCGAATCTGACCGACCGCGAGGTCGTCCACGTTGTAGGTCTTGGTGTCCCAGCCCGGCCATATGCATTTTATGTCGCGCGCCTTCTTAGGATCGTCGCCAATAAAGGTCCAGGCGTTGCCGCTGACCGCAACCGGCTTCGGGCGTCCGATGGCATACCAGGCCTGCTCAAGAGCGTGCACCCCAACATCGATCAGACCACCGCCGCCCTGCAATTCCTTGCGACCGAAGACGCCCCAGTTGGGAATGCCGCGACGACGGTAGTAGGAAACGCGGGTGAACATGATTTTTCCGAAGCGTCCGGCAGCGATCGCCTCTTTGATAAACTGCACGCGCGCCTCGAAGCGATGCTGGAAGCCGATCACCAACTTACGGCGCAGCTTCTTTGAGCGCGCAACCATGGCCTTGCACTCGCGTGCATTCATGGCCATCGGCTTTTCGACAAACACGTGACTACCAGCCTGCATGGCGTCCATGGCCGGCTTGTAGTGCAAAAAGTTGGGTGTACAGACGTCGACTAAGGGTGGCTTCAACTCGCGTAGCATCTTGCTGTAATCGGAATAGGTCGGAATATCGTATGCTTCGGCCCAGTGCTTGCGCGAAGCGGGTGCAACGTCCGCCATGCCGATGATCTCGACGTCGTCATACTTGCTGAACAAGCTGGCGTGGTGTCCGGCGATACCACCACCGCCGATGAATGCAATCTTCAGGGTCTTCTTCTTAGCCATGCGGATCTCCGTTGTTATTCGATTAATGAAAAGTTCGCGCTTTATGGGCGAGGATCAGCCCGGCGTCAAGACCATTGCCGCTCTTTTGCACGCCCATCGCATGTGCCGGGAACCACAGCATATCGGCCAACTGACGTAGCCGTTCCGGCAAAACCGCTGCTACGCGGTGGCTCGCGATGCACTTGACCTGCGCTTTGGGGTCTGAGAGGATCGCCGCTCAATGGAACTAACGATCTAAAACATAGTTTATTTAAAAGCATTCAGCCCCCGGGCGACTTTGAGCGAATTATTCTGAAAGATTATTTTTCAATGTGAGTCGTTTAGGTCGCTATTTTATTGCACGGGGAAGAGCTGCAAAATTCCACACTTTAGGTACAATTACTATGCCCCTTACTGATCAAATTCATTTGTTGCTGATTTTTATTGCCATTGTTGGCAGCGGACTTATGGCAGGCATCTTCTATTCGTTTTCTGTCATTGTTATGCGCGGATTGGCGGAGTTGCCTGTACCTGAAGCCATCAGAGCAATGCAGGCGATTAATATTGTGGTGATTAACCGCTGGTTTTTTTCGGTATTTATGGGAACCTCGGGGTTATCGCTGGGGCTGCTGCTGGTATTTACACTATATTTCCGTAGCTGGACTTCGGCGACTGTCATTGTTGGATCATTGACCTATATTGTTGGCTGTTTTTGGGTTACTGGAACGAGAAACGTGCCGCGTAACGAAAAACTGGCAAAAATTTCCGCCGATGACAAAGCCTCCGAAGGCCTTTGGGCGAGCTATCTGGAAGAGTGGACGCTCTACAACCATATTCGCACCGGGGCATCGTTTGGGGCGATGTTGTGCTATTTAATTGCTGCTGCGGCAATGCTTTCTGCTTAGATGCATTCCTTTCCTGTTTTCATTTTTATTCCGCGCCACCCGGGCAGCGGTCGTGGAGCGCGTGCAGGGGAGCATTGCGGCGCAATGGAGGACCACTGGTACCATTGCCCGGTCGGGACTGAGGTAGCATACTCCCCTCAAGCCCCACCGCAGACCTCGTCGAGGGCAGAGAGCAAATCAAGTTCTTTGAAGGTCAATCCGGTCGTCTCATCTCGCACTGCAACCCCAGTCAACTTGAAGATGGCCAGCATGGCGTCGGGCATAGTCGCACCATGCCGCTGCCAACAATAACCGGTTAATTCGATCGCTTCCCGCAGCACCTGGGCACTGGCTGCAGCATAGGCATTGGACGAAGAAGTCGCAGCCGCACAAACCAATAGATCGATATTATGAGCACGGTCTAAGTGCACGGCATGTCGACCCGGTTGGGTCGCTCCGATTGCCATGCAGTGTTCTTGGCATGCTGGCCAGGAAATGCCCCGTGTGTGGTGATTATTCCCCGATGGGGCACCTACCCAGATATTCATTTCCCGTAGCACTGCCAAATCAGCATCAATTGCCGTTGGTGTAGGCTCTCGATGTTCAACGTCATCTAATGCCGACAAATTGACTGCGGTTATATTGAGACGTCGAGCATTGCGCTGCACCCAACGAAGTCCGGCGGCAATGGTCTGTGACTCGTCCTGCCGCAGATGAACAACAGTAATGCAGCGCACATGGGCCACGCGATTTCGATAGGCCAATCCCCGCCTTCCCTCAAGGTTTAGAGAAGAAGGGTAGCCGACGTTGGTGCCGTGGTATCCTGGACCTACCGGGGCACAGTCCTCGTTGCCGTCGATGCTGTTCCAGCTAGCTGCGACTTTTCCCGGGACCAGCCAGGCCGGATCAGATAGATCGCAACCATCGTCGAGGATCGCCAGACACTGGCCTTCACCCCAGGTTAGTATCCGATCGTATTTATGCCATGCTTCGGCCACGCGGATCTGGGCGAAGCTCTCCACATTGTAGGCAGCGGCACAATCGGCTAGAGATGGAGACATCGGGTCGATTCCCACTCTTCGACTCATACTAAAACCTAGATCTTTAGAAGCTGGTTTCTAGCCTGTGAGATAAGAATTTCTCTGCGTTGCCGATCGAGGCAAATATTGATATGGATTAGCCAACACAGCTTAGGATATCGAGAGCATTTTCGACCATAGCCTCGTATTGGTCGAATTGGGCCAAACTCATCCGTACATTGGACGACCGTCCGTCATTCCTGGGATTATGCCAGGTAACCACGATCCCCGCCAAGCCGCGCCGCTCGGCAAAAGCCGCGTATTCCCCGGGTTCCCCTCGAGCGTGCTTGCCAAACGGCCTATGCATGTGCATTTCATAAAGCATATTCAATGGCCATGGCCTTTTAAAAGCTCGCACTCCCCCCCCAAATTTCGGCTATAATTAAGGTTTCTCTCTGGTTTTTTCCAAAGCCGCGCGCGCCTTTTTCTGAGCCCGTCGCCAGGCCTCGGTAATCTGACCGCCATCAGAGTGGCTTACGACGTCGTGGATGGTGGCCCGGGGCCGATAAGGCAGATAGAGCCCAGTATGCCAAGCCAGGTTGCGATAAATCATAAAATCTCCGGCGTTGAGGTGCACCTGTACTGCACCGGGCATTTCACGGCAGTGTTCAATATAAAAAATCTCGGCTTCAACGCTGGAAAGCTCCTGGGGCGGTTTGCGCATGCGAGGATCGTCAGTACTCTGCTGCTCGTCGGGCAAATCGAAAGAGCGCAGATGACTTCCCGGGACATACCAGGTGCACGAATCGGCATAGAGCGCGCAATTTACCTGATTGAAAACCCGAAGATCGTTCCAAAACTGGTCGAGGGCGTCACGCACCTCGTCAGTACGCGCCGCGATAGGTACTTCGACAACTCCATCGCGGTGCCAGCCACAATGCCAAGGATGATCGAGCGGTTCGACCAGCAAACCCATGATATGGACGTGACCGTGGGTGTAACCAGGCCCCAAAAGCTCTTCGATGGCGACTTTTAACGCAGGTAGTTCGACGTAATCGCGGAAGGGTCGCAGATCTATTTTTCCACCAAACTCTTCGAGTGGCTGGATACGTTGTGCCTGAGGACCATTCAATTCATGAGCGAGGTCCCGAGCAATATCGGCCTGACGTCGCAGATCACTGAGCAGAGTTGCGGGGATGATATTGCGGAAGATAAGATAACCGCGGGTCAGGTATTCATTCAACATAACTAGGACAATTCTATTTTCGGCACTGAGACCGCATCAAATCCACTTAACCGCCACTTGCCTTCCTCTTTTAGAACTCTCAACTGCACCGAAAAACATCGAGTGTGATTCAGGGATGCGGGATAATAGCGCCCCCGGACGCGCGCTACTATCCCGCCGTCGACGATCTCGATCATTCGTTCCCACCCGTCGGCCGTCGGCCGTCCGCCCCCGCATCTCCGGCCAGCCGCACGGTTCCATCCTCGTCGCAGACCAGCTCATGCAGCCCGTCGTGGTCGCCGGGGAACGGTCCCCACATGACCGCCAGCTCTTCCGGGGTCATGCCGTCCACGATTTGCTCCTCCCAGTAGACCTCCGGAGACACCAGGTCCATGTGGGCCCTCACAGCCGTCCGCCCGGCGTATTTGAACAGCACCGACCGGCGCTCGTGCTCGTTGCGCCAGGGATGCGTGCCGTGTGTCTGAGCCCCGTCCATGAAGAACAGGATGTCCCCGGCCCGGATCTCCGGCTGCACTACCGCGCCCATATCATCGGCGCAGTTCCGCACCCCGGCCGGCACTGCGTACTTGCTCTTGTGACTGGCCGGCACGCAGGCGAAGCCGCCGCCCCCGGCCGGACAGTCGGCCAGATTCCAGGTGACGGTGACGCCGTTGCACAGGCTCGAGCCGTTCTGGTGGTGGTAGGCCACCACCGGGCGGTGGGGCTGGCCGGCGCCGTGCAGGATGAGCCCCTGCGTGCCCTTGACGGCGTTGTTGAACTGTGGACCGTGGTCCAGGCGCACCCCCTTTCCGCACATCTGCACGAGCCGCTGCACGACCTGCGGATGTGCGAGCATGCGGCGGAAGGGCGCGCAGTGCGGGTGGGGCAGCGCCAGCAGGTTTTCGCCGTGGTACCAGCGCGACGGGGAGCCGGCCAGCTCCTCCGAGTCGCCGGTCGGTTCTCTCGTGTCCGCGACCTTGGTTGCGGCGAAGTCGAGGGCCCGGTTGACCTCCTCAATCTCCGCCGCTGAGAGGACGCCGCGCACGATCAGGTAGCCAGTCAAATCCCAGAAGTATCTCTCTTCAGCGTTCACGTAGCACTCCGTTCCGGTTCGTTTCTTTGTCGCTCATCCGGCCGCTGCGCCCTTCGGACCGCGGCGCACATCCGGTCCCCGCCGAACCTCCGAAATCCACACCCGCTCCCCGTCGGAATCGATGTAGGGCAGCGGCTTCCCGGCCGTGTGCAGCCCCGGTCCGTAGAGCAGCGCCTGCTGTTCGGGGGCGAGCTCGTCCGTCCACTCGCCGTATCGCTCGCTCGGGGTAAAATGCGGTCCCACGTCGCGGGCGCCGGCCCGCTCGGTGTACTTGTACAGCACCGAACGGCGCTCGTGGTCCGCCCGCCACGGCAGCGTACCGTGGGTCGTATTCTCGGCGAAGAAAAGCACGTCACCCGCCCGCAGCTCCGGCTGCACCACCAGGTTCATGGTATCCTCGAGGCTGGTGACTCCATGCGGCGCCGGCTCATTGGCTTTGTGACTTCCGGGGATGCAGCAAAAGCCGCCGGCCCCGGCCGGAACGTCGGCCAGCTGCCAGGCCACCGTCACCGCCCTGCAGATGATCTCCCCATTCTGCTGGTGATACCAGTCCGCCGGGTTGAACGGCTCGCCGCCGCCATGCAGCCGCTGCCCGTCCGTGCCCCTGCGGCCCGTGATAAGCCAGGGCCCGTGGTCGAGCCGGAAGCGTCTGCCGCACAGCTCGTTGAGGCGAGGCACCACGACCGGGTGGACGAGCAGCCGACGGAAGGGATCCCGATAGGGGGCCGGGAGGCCCAGCAATCCCCACAACTCGCCGCGTCCCGCTGTGGCAGAAAGCGCGCCGGAACCGCGGGTCTGGCTGCCCTGCTCGTGAAAGATCATCCGGTCGTGGAACTGGTCTATCGAGGCGTTGCAGGCGGAGATCTCGTCCGGCGTCAACGCGTTGCGCACGACCAGGAAGCCGCGCAGGTCGAAGTGGTACCTCTCCTCGTCGGTCATTGCAAAGCGACTCATGCTACTCCTTTCAACCTCTTCACGTGGAGCGGAAAAAAAGCCCGATAATGGCCCGGTGCACCTGCGGGACCTCCACTTCGCCCGCATCCAGATCCGCGTGCGCCCGGTTTGGAAGGCCTGGTGCTCGCGGGCGTGGTGGAAGACCAGAAGCTGGTCCCCTTTGACCATGGTGATGTTCACGCCCCATCCCAGCAGCGCATCCACCCGGTACCCGGGCAGCCGTCGCAAGCCGCCGTAGAAGAATTTGACCAGGTCGTGGCCGGCATGGAATCGGGGCAGCTTCTCGTCCCTCATCAACAGCTCGTCCCACAGCCGGGTCTGCGGGGCGAAGATTACCGTCTTCTCGTGTCCGCCCAGGCGGCATTGACCTCGGCGTGGGCGATGTCGCCCTCGCGCAGACCGCTGTTGGGGCGGTCGTCACCGGATAAAGTGGATTCCCACAATGCGAAGAAAATCTAGGTGTCGCTGTCTATCAGGTTCAGCCTACCGCTCCCGGTGCCGAGGGGCCCACGCGTGGAATTTCAGCGAACGCCCTACCAGGGCACCCGCAGGAAATATAGGAAATTTAAAAGCCCTCTTCCAAGTTTTTCCGGCACTCGGACAGCGGCCCTGCAGCGCGTGCAGGGAAGCATTGAAGCGCAATGGAGAGCCGGTGGAGCCATTGTGCAGCCGGGACCGAGAGGGCAAAACCCGGATCTGAACCGGGCAACGCGTAAAACCCGGTGGGGAGCCTACAAATTCAGGCTATACATGGTATCGCTTGCAGCCGCTAAAGGCCTGCGAGGGGAATGTGCTCATTCGCGCCCTGAAGAAACGGGCTATCGAATAAGGAGCAATTTGCGAGTCTCTACGAACTGATCGACCAGCAGACGGGCCAGATACAACCCGCTGGCCAGCTGGCGGCCATTGCGATCTCGACCGTCCCAGATTATTTCGTAATAACCAGGTATCTGGACCGCATCTACCAACTGCGCGATTCGCTGTCCGCTAAGCGAGTAAATCACCAATTTCACGGCTTGTTCGCGATCTAGCGCATAGCGCAGTAATGTGGACCCATTAAACGGGTTCGGTGCGTTCTGATACAGGTACGGGCCTGCGGGCAGCGGCCCCGTGTCGCGCCCCTCAATGGGCGTTTGTAAATTTTCCGCATATACGACAAAATCTATGATTTCTTTAGAATGGCGGGGAAATAGATCGCGGTGTTGGTAGTAAGATACCTCGCCCCGGATAGCGCCATCGCTCTCTCGGGTTAGTCTCACTCCATCTGAGGAGTTCAAGCTGAGATTCAACCACAGGAACATCGAATCAGATCCGAGCTGCGTACCCGCACCGTAAAAACCTTGACTGTCATTAT
Organism: Rhodospirillaceae bacterium; assembly: GCA_002722775.1. Taxonomy (GTDB): domain Bacteria; phylum Pseudomonadota; class Alphaproteobacteria; order Thalassobaculales; family Thalassobaculaceae. The sequence continues at coordinate 7,552 of PBMU01000053.1, read as the reverse complement.
AGCTCTCAGAATTCGATCCCCGCTCAAAAGATCCCAGATATAGTGTGAAGCGAGACGCTCGTGAGTACTCCGGCCTCTTGAAATAGACCGCGAAAACAGTGGCCTCCTCCAAAGTGATTCTTATTCTTATGGGGTCGTCTGCATCGTATACCGTAGTTGCGGTCGAATCCCACGGGGCTAACCCATTGCTTACGCCGCTTTCGGTTACCCATTCTGAATAAGTACGCGTACCGGTCCCACTGTATTCTCCGGACCAAAGCTCGACAATGCTCAAGAGTTCCGCGCTGAGTACTGCATTGAAGGAGCTCGAATCTGCCCGGTCTGATGCATCACCTTTAGATAGATCCGCCAAGCTGTCGGCAACGGTGCACTGAGATTCAGAGAAGAATTGGAGCGTATCCTGCCATGTCAGAGAGGGGACGGTGAATTTTCCAGGCGCAAATTCCTCCACACCTGCAGCGGATCCGCGAAAAGCAGCCATAGATGGATTGAAAAGCAATACGCCGCCCCGTGGTATGATCTGCGAATCCCAGCGGCTAGTGAGCGGCGTCCAGGTCAATGAGTCGAAAGCGCTTGTCAATTCTTCGGAGGGGAAGGCGTTCCCTGCGGTGCTGAGAAAATTCTTTACAACTTGAGCGGGAGGCAGGTTAGCCCCCGTGGAGTCGATCAACACGAGAAAGGTGTCATGCAGTGCAGATGCCTTATTCCAAATCGCCGTATAGCCCACAAGGTTGGCTCGTGCCCAGAACGTGCTGTAGGGACCGCAATTCGACCGCAAAATCGCTGACGACGTTCCACTTATCCCCTCGATCCGGTCTTCGTCTATAGCGGTCCCGAAATCGGGAGGCCTGGCTGCCGTGTCCGACTGCCTTTCCGCAGCCAGCCCAACACTCCATGATAGGACTACATGAAGCAAGAGGACTGTGCGCGTTGCACGCCGACCCCATTTCAACGGCAGGGGCAACGCAAGTCCTGCGCAATCGGCTTTCGCATTCATAGGTAACTTCCCCTCAGAAACTGGAGATCACACGCAATCTTAGGATTGCCGAGCAGACAAGCGTTAATAAGTCAACGCCAATCGTGGACATATGTCGATAGTTCATGCCATGCGAACACGGGCGTGTAAGGCCCCTCGTTCTTCAGCACTGAAAAGATTACGTGGAGCATCTTAGTGGTTGTAGATGGTCGCGAAGAACGGCTCGCTTTGCGAAAGAAGACAATCTCAGCGACCTGCATGACGGCGGTGCGTTGGTAAAGAGCTGCCGCGTTTAAATATAGGAAATTCAAACGCCCCCTTCCAAGTTATTCCGGCATCCGGACAGCGCCGCTGGAGCGCGCGCAGGGATGCATTGAGGCGTCACGGAGGGCCGCGCCGGATCTGGACCGGGGCGGCTCCATTGCCCGGGAGAGGATTTCGGCTGGGAAGATAGTTTGATTGTAGCCGGAAAACATACAAATAGCACGGCCTGGCAGGCATTTCTGGCGTTTTAAAGACCATTGGGCGGGGCAAGGTCAAACGAGATGAAACAGTGGTCATGAATCCGCCCCAGTGGCAATTTGCAAACTATTCTGTGCGCCATCGAGCGCGAAGGCAGCTATAGCATAGGCAAAGTCTTCGCGCAACTGCTGAAAAGTCCTCACCGCACCAGCTCCATCGACCCCTCCCGTAATCGACAAAGGTCGAGGCGAAACCAAGGAGGCAATGTGTGGAATGTCACCGACATCCCGGAGTATTCCGGGAACCATGATTCCCAACCGCTGTTTTTCGTAGGGGGTGTCACTGATATAACTCGTGAGGCTGCCGATCATTTGACAATGCGTAATCCGCGGATCCAGTGCTGCGGCGCACAAAGCAACAATTCCCGCGACCGACCGGCCCACCACCATAATTTCTTCGGGGAGCTGGCCATCCTCTTGCTCGACCGCATCGAGAATTCGGCGCACGTCCTGCACCCACTGCCCCAAAAGAGGGCGTCCGATCCATAGCGACCACTCGGCCGAATTGTGGTCTACAGCGCGGCCAATGCCATCATTCGAATTGGCTAATGCTCCCGTGCCCCTCAGATCTGCCTGCACGATGTGCCACTCGTCGGCCTCTGCTTCCTCGGGCGGAACACTCCTGTCGAAATCGAGTAGCAATTTGAGCCTGTCTACCTTACTGCCTTTGGAAAGTCGACTCACGCGCAAGCTGATCCCCAGTTCAGATATGACCTCGAATGAATTCCAATCTCCAGCCTGGCGACGCTCGGAAATCGCAATGGATTCAAGTCGATTTTTGCGCATCCCCAGACTTTTTGGCAAAGCTGAAACCATCAACGACCGATCTGATTGCCAATGTTGTCGGTGATTCGGTATCGGCCTGGCCTGTAGCAGGCGGCGCGCTTCGGCTGCTGCATATCGCGGTACAGTCACAAATGTTGTGGGACGCTTGCCATCTGCAAAGCAACGTAAGGTTTCGGGCGCTTCGATGGCCATCTCACCTTCTTCGATCGGCGCGCCATCCCCCTGGCCCTTTAAATGACGCGTAACCCAACCATACATGGCTTCACGCATGGCTCGATTGTAGCCATGACCAGCCTCAATACTGACGTGACGAACTGCTTCTTGCCGCCCATAAAAGCAAAAGATGTGCTGCAATTGCGCAAATGTCTTTCTGGCCTCACCGACGGAAAACTGAAAAGCGTCTTGCGTCGCATTGATCAGCATCAAGGCCCTTGGCGCTACTAACCCCAGCACACCCGACTCTTCGGTGTAGGTTAATACAGAAGGCGTCACTTCACACATGCAACAGGCCGCCCCCAGGTAGGCTTGGTAGGTACCAACAGAACAGACCGGAACCACACATTTCAAACGCTCGTCGATTGCTCCGACATACATCGTTTGATTGCCGCCCCCACTACAACCGGTAACACCAATTCGCGCCGCATCCACGTCGGTTCGACTGGTCAGATAATCGACCGCTCGCATATTCTCGTACACTTGTATACCTGCGAGTGCCAAGCCGGTGGGCCAAAGGGTGCCCGCAACCATTTCTCCATGGTATTCGCCCAATTCCGGCTGGATGCCACGCTCACCAGCACCAAAAGCATCCACCATGAGGACTACAAATCCCAAACGCACCAAACCGATACAACGCTTTTGTACCGTCGGTTCGTGCTTCGCAAGCGGCCAGTGTCCGTGCACGCAAAGCATTGCGGGGTGAGGACCATTCCCGTCGGGGATGTAAACATTGGCGGTCATCTGGACCCCCGGTCGAGTCTCCAGTAAAACTTTTTCAACGCCGTACCCATCTCTTTGAAACTGGCCTACAACGCGTGGCTTTAAAGGGCCAGGCGTCTGCGGAAAGCCCCCCCAGGAGGCGATCAAGCGTGCACGTAATTGTGGACGTTGCTCGTCCCATGCTCGTCGGGACTGAGGCAATGTCTCTGGGGAGCGCAACTGGAGAGCGTATTTCTGAACAAACTCCAAGAATTGAGTCTGATTTCCTGCAGATGTGGGGGTCATGACAGAGACCTTTGACAGATTTCAGCTGGAAATTTTTTCCACACTGTTCGCCACGGCTTTCGTGCGCACTTCGACTTTCGATTCTTCACTGTACTACTCGGAAGTCGTCTCAACGGGGAATCCGCGGATGGTACTTCGGGATCGAAGGCATCCAAAGCCGCAGCCGCCAGACGAAATATAGGAAATCTAAAAGCCCCCTTCCAAGTTATTCCGGCACCCAGACATCGGCCATAGAGCGCGTGCAGATGAGCATTGAGGCTTAGTGGACGGATCGCTCAGCACCGCCACCAGACAAAGTCGGCCACCACAGGTCGTACAGAGCGTCACATCCACGGCAAAGACCCGCGCCAATAAAGCCGCCCAACCTTAAGCGACGGCGAGAGGGGGAAACGGTAGAGCCCCCCACCGATGACGTACTCGGGGACACCCAACAACCCGGCAGGACCAAGGCGAAGGCGCTGACAATCTGGGTAGCGCCGGACCCGATCGACGAGAAAAACGGTTGTCTTCGGTTTGTTCGGGTCTCGCACAAGGATGGGGTGCGTCCCCACTCGCGATCATCGATTCTGGGGTTTTCCCAGCACATTGCCAACTATGATGATCTGAAGGCGGACGAAGTGGGGGTAAAATTGAACCCGGGAGACGCTTCCGTTCATCACGGAAACATGATTCACCGAGCGGATGCAAACGTGTCGACTGAACGGAACCGACGTGCGTTCGCGATGGTGATGGTGATGCAGAGAGAGAGTTGCGAAGTCGATGAAGAGACCTCGGCGCGGCACACGGCAACAGCAACGCAGCACGTAAAGGAGATGAGCGGCAAGTCATGAACCTGCTGTGCGTAGGTGGTGGATCGATTGGGGAGAGACATTTTCGCTGCTCCCACCGGCTGCTATCTACCGATTCCTCAACACGAGACGTCTTTGCCCTCCGACCCATAAACAGCAAGTCGTTCTTCCTGCGTGACGATGTCCGGGTCGACACTTTCGGGGATGTAGTGAATCTGTAGCGATCGTCGGCTCTTGTCACTTCGATTGGCGGGGGAGCCGTGATGTAGCCTTCCGTGCCAGAAGAGGATGCCGCCGGGCTGTAGCGCGACCTCGACAACGCGATCCTTGGCGATATCGAGGTCGCAGATTTGCCAGTCACGAACCTGGAAGTGGATAACGGGGCCCGCGAGATGAGACCCGGGGATGACGCACATGCTCCCGTTCTCGTGGTTGGCTTCCTGCAGGGCGATCCATACGCTCACGATCTCGGTATCCATCGGCAGATTGAAGTAGGCGTGGTCCTGATGCCAGGGCTTTTCACGGCCGATGCGGGCAGGCTTCTGCATGGCCTGGTTGCTGTAGAGCTTAGCCGGCTCTCCCATGATTCGCCCGAGCACGTCGAGCAGGTCGGGGTTCACGTGAAAGTGATCGAGTCGCTCGTCGAACCCGATCCATTGCTGCAGTTTCCGTACGAAGGTCTTTCGCTCCTCGTCAGGTGCAGCCAGAACCTGTTCTTTGACGCCTCGCTCAAACAATACGCTCTTGTCCCTGAACGTCTCGTTTTTGCCATTGATGATGTCTTCAACAGCTGCGATGGCGTCGGCCATCTGCGCCGGGGAAAAGGCTCCCTCGATGGCCAGAAATCCATCGGCCTTAAAACGCTCGATTTCCGCCTCCGTAACGTTTTCAAAGCCGTCGACCGTCTTGGCCTTCCCGGTGGGGACGTAGAGCGATGCGTCATACAGGTCGTCGCCGTGATTATCTTCGATGATTTCATTTAGCATATGTGGCTCCTGCCTTCGAGTTCCTGCGACCCAATTTTGTATGTGAGGCCCGAGCGAAGCTTCGTTTTGGCTCTCGGTCCCCCTTCGACCCTTCGATACGCCTGCCTACCGGCGGGCTACTCAGGAGAACCTCCGCTCCCACCTACGCAAAGGCTTCGGCGGACAAGCAGGGTGACCTCGTCTGATATTCGATCTATCAAAGGTAGGATTATTTGAGACTGGGGCAATCCCTTATCCGCCCGGGATGTAGAGTGAGCGATCTGCAACAGGTACCTCGACGCAAGTTCCACCTTGTAAATGGAAATGGGCGATGGCGAATTGGGTCTCGACGGCCGGCATGGTGACATCGATGTTTCCGGCCGTCCGCTCACCTTTTTCCAGCTGTTGAATGATGTTTCGAATGTTGCAGACCGTGGGGCTTTCACTCGCCGCTTTGATGGAGCTCTCTTCGACGATGTTTTCTCTGCGCGTTCCCCTGCGGATCCGGATTACTTCGCCATTGTCCCACGCATAAGCGCGGCCCTCCGTGCCATAGACCTCGATGTCGAACAGACCGGTCATGGGGATGAAGTGTCCCTCGGTGAGGGACAGAGCCCTTTTTCCGAGAAGATGCCACGGACACCGTTTTCGGCGCCGAATATAATGGGTTCGGCTCTGGCGCAAGAAGGGGTCGTGACGCTGACGATGCCGGGTTTCTCCCTCTTGATCATCTCGCGGTAGTCAAGATAGGTATTCGTCACACCAAAGCGATCGCTGAATCGCTTGAGCCTCTCCTCGCTCCGGTTGGCGACGGCGACGACCTCTGTTTCCTCGCTGGCGGCAAAGCCGCTGAAGTGACCGTAGGGAGTGACGAACTGATTGGGATTCAGCTCATCCTCGATGAGCCCTTCCGATCGCTTCGCTCGGCGGATGGGAAAAACGGAATAGCTACTTCAAAGTAGCAGGCCCAATTCGCGCTGTGGGGAAGGATGAGCCACTGCCATGGCCGGGGGATCGGCTGCCAAACCAACCCCGCTCAAAGAGCGGCGTATCGAAGCCGGAGCGCGCCGCACCGCCACCACACGACGCCGGCCACCACAGGTCGGACAAAGCGTCACATCCACGGCGAAGACCCGCGCCAATAAAAGCGCCCAACCTAAGCGACGGCGAGAGGGGGAAACGGCAGAGCCCCCCACCGATGACGCGCCCGGGGATACCGAATGACCCGGCACCACCAGGCGACGAAATCCGGCATTGGGCGCCAGGATGCCGTGATAACGCACCCGATTGAGCCGGGGCGGAGGAGCCAGCGCAGCCAACTGCCTGGGGTTCGCCGACAGTATACAAAATGCCCCCATCGCATCCAAGCGGCGGGGGCGGGGCGTTACCGGGCATTAGGCGGCGTGTACGGCGGTTGATAGTTGGGCAGCATATTAGCCACCGTCAGCGACCAGCGAATCGGTAACGGCGTCACCGCCCAAGCTTAAGCGTTCGCCCTTCGCCTTTGCGGTCAAAAATCAGCGCAGATCAGCGAAACAGCCTCGCCACTGTAGGCTCTTGTAAACGTGCGTGAGCTCTTCGCCCTTCGAGATGGGCCGCAGTGCGGTGATCTCGAAAGTGTCGTTTTCGAAGTCTCGGCGCATCTTCGCGTTCGGGGTCTCAGAACAGTTGTAGAAGGTGGAGCACCCCGAGCCGATGGCCCATACCGTGCGATCCTCGCTCCAAGTGAACACGTAGGGGCTCGCGTTGCCGTCGAAGGTGGCTGGCAGTCGACGAACGATACCGCGCTCGACGATCTCTCCTTCATTCATGTCACAGGCGGCGAATACCCCCACGCCCTTGTCACTCGAGGTCGCTACGAAAACCTTGGCACACTGAACCAATCCGTGCATGACTTCTCCTATTTCTTCTAACGTGCTCACCATTTACGACCCCGCGTATGCAGAGTGGGCGAAGCCGTAGTTTCATTGGGTTTGCCGACAGTGTACAAAATGCCCCCGTCGCATCCAAGCGGCGGGAGCGGCTATAGGAATAATTCCGAGTGCTTCTGGTCTATCGGTTGGCGATCATTTTGATTCGCACTCGGCGGGATAGAATTTAACAAATTCCGCCAGCGCTGAATTTTTTACTAGAAGCGGTTTCATAACTATCTAATCTGTTCTATGACAGCTATCACGCGCTCCTATGGGAAAGAGGGTGAAATGATATATCCTCATATAAAACAATATTTTATTTATCAGTTTCCTACACGAAAAGTCCATTGGAAGACCTGCCCGATAAAGCTATTTATGGAGT
>PBMU01000052.1 GCA_002722775.1 Rhodospirillaceae bacterium | reverse complement strand
GTTAGGTCGCGTGGTGGATCCACTCGGCAATCCGATCGATGGGAAGGGGTCAATAGAGACTGATGAGCGCCGCCGCGTCGAGGTCAAGGCTCCTGGAATTATGCCCCGCAAAAGCGTGCATGAGCCAATGCAGACAGGGCTAAAGGCGATCGACAGTTTGATCCCGGTGGGCCGCGGGCAGCGCGAGTTGATCATTGGCGATCGACAGACCGGTAAGACAGCGATCGCGATCGATACCTTCATCAACCAGAAGTCCGTTAACGATGCGGCGGGGGATGACGAATCGAGAAAGCTCTATTGCATCTATGTAGCAGTCGGCCAGAAGCGTTCTACCGTCGCCCAGATCGTAAAGACGCTGGAAGACTATGGCGCGATGGAGTACACCATCGTCGTCGCATCTACGGCTTCCGAACCGGCCCCGCTGCAATTCCTCGCGCCTTACTCCGGTTGCACGATGGGTGAATTCTTCCGGGACAACGGCATGCATGCTGTGATTGTCTATGACGATCTCTCCAAGCAGGCCGTCGCCTACCGCCAGATGTCGCTGCTTTTGCGTCGTCCTCCGGGGCGCGAAGCCTATCCGGGTGACGTGTTCTATTTGCATTCCCGTTTGCTCGAGCGGGCAGCTAAGATGAACGACGAAAACGGTGCAGGCTCGCTTACGGCCCTTCCGGTGATCGAAACCCAGGCGGGTGACGTCTCCGCTTATATTCCGACAAATGTGATCTCCATTACCGACGGGCAAATCTTCCTTGAAACCGAGCTTTTCTATCGTGGTATTCGTCCCGCGGTAAACGTGGGTCTGTCTGTCAGTCGTGTCGGTTCCGCCGCTCAGGTCAAGGCGATGAAGCAGGTCGCGGGGCGGATCAAACTTGAACTCGCTCAGTATCGCGAAATGGCCGCGTTTGCGCAGTTTGCTTCTGATCTCGATCCGGTGACCCAACGCCTTCTGGCCCGCGGTACGCGATTGACTGAACTGTTGAAGCAGTCGCAATACTCGCCATTGCCGATCGAAGAGCAGGTGGTATCAATCTTCGCCGGCGTGCGCGGTTTCCTCGACAGTGTCGAGGTGAACGATGTGACACGGTTTGAGCAAGGCCTGCTCTCGGAAGTAAAAAGCAGTGGGACGGACATTCTGACCTCGATCCGCGATGAAGAGGCGCTTAGCGACGAAACGGAAAAGAAACTGACTCAGTTCGTTGAGTCTTACGTAAAGAAGTTCGCTGATCGCTGACAACTAGGGCCGACCTTGGCCAGGAGACAGTATGCCAAGTCTCAAGGACCTGAAAATCAGGATCAACAGCGTCAAGTCGACGCAGAAGATCACGTCAGCCATGAAGATGGTAGCGGCTGCTAAGTTACGCCGCGCCCAGGAACAGGCTGAGGCCGCGCGGCCCTACTCCGAGCGAATGGATCGAATGATCGCGTCCCTCGCGGATAATTCGAGTGGTTTCGGTGGACCAAGGCTGCTTGCCGGTACGGCCGCGTATACGACCCATATGCTGGTAGTCATGACCGCTGACAGAGGTCTATGTGGAGGGTTCAATACAAGTATAGTGCGTGCGGCGCGAAACCGAATTCAAATGCTTGAGGCGGAAGGTAAGTCAGTCAAGATTCTTTGCGTTGGGCGGAAGGGCAACGATCAGCTCCGGCGCGATCATCAGGGTTTGATCACAGATTCGATCGAGGGTGTTGCCCGTCGGACGGTGCAATTCACTAGTGCTAATGAGATTGGCGCGAAGCTGATTCAGAGATTCGACGCGGGTGAATTTGACGTTTGTACCATTATCTTCAACCGGTTCCAATCGGCGATGACCCAGATAGTTACCGAACAACAGATCATTCCGGCGAGCGTGTCCGCCTCACATGGTAGGGAAGGATCAGCTGCAACAGGCCTATATGAATATGAGCCGGACGAAGACGTAATTCTGTCTGAACTGCTCCCGCGTAACGTAGCGACACAAATCTTTTCGGCCTTGCTCGAGAACACGGCTAGCGAGCACGGCGCGCGGATGACGGCGATGGACAACGCCACGCGCAATGCCGGCGAGATGATAGACCGCCTGACTTTGTCCTATAATCGGACACGGCAGGCCTTCATTACCAAGGAATTGATTGAAATCATTTCTGGTGCCGAGGCGCTCTAGGGTGGGCACGAGCGAAACACAAATAGGATGGGCTCTGAAGTAGAACGATCAGGGCGAACAGGAGTGGAAGATGGCAACGAATACGACAGGTAGGATCAGCCAGGTTATTGGCGCCGTGGTGGACGTGCAGTTCGACGGGGAACTGCCGGCGATCCTTAACGCCGTGCACACTCAAAACGCTGGCAACCGTCTGGTTTTGGAAGTCGCGCAGCATCTTGGCGAGAACATGGTTCGCACCATCGCCATGGACAGTACCGAAGGTCTGGTCCGTGGCGCCGAGGTTGTAGATACGGGTGGGCCAATCGCGGTACCTGTCGGACCGGAAACTCTTGGTCGCCTGATCAACGTAGTGGGCGAGGCGATCGATGAGGGCGATCCGATTATCACGAAGACCAATTATCCAATCCACCGGCCGGCGCCAGCGTATGTGGATCAATCGACCGAACCAGAGATCCTAGTCACCGGTATCAAGGTTGTCGACCTGCTGGCACCCTACGCTAAGGGCGGCAAGATAGGCTTATTCGGCGGTGCTGGTGTGGGCAAGACTGTCATCATTATGGAGCTCATTAATAATATCGCCAAGGCGCATGGCGGCTTCTCGGTTTTTGCGGGTGTGGGCGAACGCACGCGTGAAGGAAACGACCTTTATCATGAGATGGTCGAGTCGGGAGTTATCAAGGAAAATGGCGAGGAAGGTTCGAAGGCGGCACTGGTCTACGGCCAGATGAACGAGCCACCGGGCGCGCGTGCGCGTGTCGGGCTAACGGGCTTGACGCTTGCCGAGTACTTTCGGGATGAAGAAGGACAGGACGTGTTGTTCTTTGTCGATAATATTTTCCGCTTCACCCAAGCAGGGTCCGAAGTTTCAGCGTTGTTGGGGCGCATTCCGTCTGCGGTTGGATATCAACCAACGCTAGCGACTGATATGGGAGCGTTGCAAGAACGGATCACGTCAACCAACAAAGGATCTATTACCTCGGTGCAAGCGATTTACGTTCCTGCCGATGATTTGACTGACCCTGCGCCTGCAACATCATTTTCACATCTCGATGCAACGACGGTTCTAAGCCGGCAGATAGCCGAACTTGGTATTTATCCGGCCGTCGATCCGCTCGACTCCACCTCGCGGATGCTCGACCCGAGAATTCTAGGGGATGAACATTACAATATCGCTCGCCAAGTTCAGGAAGTGCTGCAGACATACAAGTCGTTGCAGGACATAATTGCAATTCTTGGCATGGACGAGCTTTCAGAGGAGGATAGGCTGACCGTGGCACGAGCCCGCAAGATCCAACGTTTCTTGTCTCAGCCGTTCTTTGTCGCCGAGGTTTTCACGGGCACGCCGGGGGTTTTGGTCTCCCTCGAGGAAACCGTGCGTGGCTTCCGTGAAATAGTCGAGGGAAAATATGATGACCTGCCAGAGGCGGCGTTTTACATGGTTGGTACGATCGACGAGGTTGTTGAAAAGGCCAAGCAGATGGCGGCTGAGGCGGCTTAAAGGTGCTCTAATAGGGGGCTTTGGCCATGGTTGACACCACAATGTTCGAATTGGTCTCGCCAGAACGGTTGGTGACGTCGAAAGACGTTAGCATGGTGGTGGTGCCCGGCGCGAATGGTTTCTTCGGTGTTTTGCCTCGGCATTCACCTTTGATCTCGACGCTTATTCCCGGCGTTATAGACGTGTACGAGGAGGGCTTTATTACAGACCGTATCTTCGTCGCCGGCGGATTTGCGGAAGTAACGGAGGATCGTTGCACGGTATTGGCGGAACTCGCGACGTCGGTGGATGAATTAGATCCTGATGTGATGGATACGCAGATCGCCAATCTTAGGGAACAGGTGAAAGACACGCCGACACAGGAGACTGCTCGCTTGAACAAGCGAATTTCGGAACTTGAAGCGGTTGCCACGGCTATGAAGCAAGCCAAGGACGCTTGAGCTGAACTGCTTCAAGCCGACTTTTTTTGATGGACGAATTGGTTCAGTTCGTCGGCTACCCTGTCCAATAGATCCTCCCAGTCCTCGCCGCTGCCGAGGCGGTATATAGTCATAGTTGGATACCAGACTGTCGCTGGGCCATTTTGTAACCAAAGCCAGTAAGGTTGTCTTCCCAATAATAGCCATATTGGTTTGCCCAGGGCACCAGCCAAATGTGCAATCGATGTGCAGACTGATATGGTCAAATCTTGCTCTGCGATAATTTTGGCTGTATCGGCGTAGTCTGCGATGTGATCACCAAGCTCTACAACTTTACCCCAAGGGCCCGATTCATCGACGTTATCCTTTCGCCAGCCCAGTTGTAAGCTTTGAAATCTGATTTCTTTCAAGCTGAGAAGATTTGTGAAAGCTTTGCGGGGAGCGGAGCGAAGATTGTTGCGTTTGTTTTCGGTGGATCCAGTCCATACCAACCCAACTTTGGAATATTTACTCTGATTTTTTCTGTCTTTATTGCCGGGGACTTTTAAATAAGGGATCGGCGCTGGAATAGTTTCGGGTTTGGTATCAAAGCGATAAGGCAGACTCAAGGTCAGAATGTGCCAATCGACCTCCGGTTGTGCGGTTGTTGAGACGCCACTAATCCAAGGAAGAGATGCGAACAATCTTTTTAATTCTGGCTGGCAGTGGACGTAGACTTTCATTCCCGCTTCTGCGAGAGGTTTGGTATAGCGAATGAATAAGATTGAGTCTCCCCGACCTTGTTCACAAACCACGAGGATGCGTTCTCCGGGGCGTACAATGCCGTCCCAGGTTTTTTGGTTCGTGCGTTGCAGGGCCTCGTTGAATCGAAGACAGGCGTCACGTTTCTCGTAAAGCGGCCAAGCATCATGCCAACATTCTAATTCTAGCAGCGCGAACGCTAACGCTGTTGCAAAGTTCGGTTCCTTGGGGGCAATTGTAAGCGCTCGTTTGTAATGATTTCGAGCTTTAACGGGATTTTCGTGGTTTCGCTCTGCGTTGCCGAAGTTGAAATAGATCTCGCTAGCATGTGGCTTCAAAAGGAGTGCGCGATGGAAGGCGCGTCGCATTCGGTCCACATCTCCCCTGGCGCGGAAGGATTGACCAAGCGCCATGTACACTTTCGCCTCCAGCGGAAAACGCAAGGCAATTAACCGGTGACATTGGACTGCGTCGGAGTAAGCGCCCGCTTCGATTAGCTTTCGACCAAGTGCTAATCCCTCGGCCAGTGGGCGTCCGATATTTAAGGTCATCGCGGGATCCCGACCTTCAGGGCTCTCGCAACGCCATCTCGAAGCTGGCGGTCATTGGTGTCATCAGGTATTCGAGCAACGTTCTTTCACCCACGGCAATGATGCCTGAGGCGGGCATTCCGGATGTCAGTTTTTGTTCGCCCACTGACTTTTTCAAGGACTTGGGATCCAACGCTATCGTGACTTTGTACGTCGGGCCTTTCTTCGAGGGAATCGTGGTGGGAGATATCGCTACAACCTCTCCATTCACCGGAGGGGTAAGCCTTGGGTTGAAAGCCATCAGTCGGACCTTGACAGTGGCACCCCTTTTTACTTGCTCGATGTCTTTCGATCTGACTTTGGCACGCAAAACCATTCTCTCATTATCAGGTACGATCTCCATCAGCGGTTGCGAACGATTGGTTACTCCACCAATTGTCTTGACGGCGAGGTTCATGATTTGACCACTGGCTGGCGCCCGGATTTCCACTCGTTTTCGTTTGTCCTGGATCACACCAAGAGATTCCCGGCTCTGTGAGATTGAGAGATCCAGGCTCTTTAGGCGTTGGACATTGCCTGTGCGACGTGTTTGAAAATCGCTTTCGAGTGACAGTTCCTGCTCATTCAGTCTTTGGTTTTGACGCGCGATTGTTGCCTCGATGGCACCCCTTTGTCCCAATAGACCGGTCTGGGCCCGCTTCAAGGCCAAGAGACGCGATTTGGTAACGTGTCCGTCATGGAAAAGTTTCTCAATGCCTTTGAGTTCATCGTTGATTAACGCCATTTGATCATGAACGGTTTTCAGCCGAATCCCTAGGCCTTTGATCTCCGTCCTTATCTGGGCCATGCGTTCGTTTCGGATCGACAACTGCTTGCGCAGGCTCTCTCGTCTTTCATCGAAAATCCTCATTTCCGCCTCGACGATCTTGCTCAGGACCGGACTGTTCATAGCGTTGAGTAATTCGTTGTTCAAAACGATGCTGTCCGATTCGGATATTTCCGCCCGAATACGGGCCTGTTCCGCAAGGCCACTGATAATCGATGATTGCCGAACTAGGGTCTGTGCGTCGGAAAGCAAGGGATCTAACCGCATCAGCACATCACCCTCTTTGACATTGTCCCCCTCGCGAACTAGGACTTCCTTCACGAGGCCACCTTCCAGGTGTTGTACCATTTTGATGCCGGTGTCGACCTCCAGAACTCCCGACGCGGTGATCCCACTTGACAGGGGTGCCAGTGCCGCCCAACCGCCTAGAACCACGAAGAAAAGTATGATCACGCTGTAACCAAACCGGCTCGCGCCTGCCCAGGTAGGCTGATTATTGTCGGATTTTGCCACAGGAGAGAGTGGTCGTGCTGGAAGTGTTTCCTCGGTCATAGTTTGAAGCGACATGGTTCCGCTCAGGAGTTTTGCTCGTTTGAGATGACATTGAGGGCTCGGTCGTCCGGTTGCGTTGCAGCTCGTGGGCCACCGACGAGTGCGAGCATATCTTGCCGTGCACCCATTTTCTGTATCTTACCATCGGCCAAGACCATTATGTAGTCTAACACCTTGAGAATATTAGGACGGTGTAGGATCAGAATTACAGTCACGCCGCGCTTCTTCAATTCTTCGATGGCGGTCGCGAGCGCCTGTTCACCGTGCACGTCCAGATTCGCGTTTGGCTCGTCAAGAATGACAACCTTCGTATTACCGTAGAGTGCTCGCGCAAGTCCAACGCGCTGCATTTGACCACCTGAAAGAAGAGTTCCTCCGCTTCCCACGACGGTTTGATAACCTTTCGGCATATGCTTGATCATAGTGTCAACATTGGCCAACTGAGCGGCGTCAAGAACAGCGTCAGAATTCCAGTCATCATCCAAACGAATGATGTTTTGTAGCACTGTACCGGGGAACAACTCTACTTCCTGAGGCATGTACCCAATGTATTGGCCAACATCATCGGCCGGCCATTCACTGATTTCCTGATCGTCCAAGAGAACGTGTCCCTTGGTTGGACGATCCAGTCCGACCAATAGACGTGCCAGTGTTGATTTGCCCGACCCCGTGGGCCCCACAATTCCTAAGGATTGGCCGGGTTGAAGACTGAAGTTGATACCCGTCAATACGGGCTGTTTGGTGGCCGGTGGATGGAATAATAAGTTGCAAACCTGGATCTGCCCGGTGGGTGCTGATCGGACTTCCAATTCTGTCTCGGTAACTGATGCTGAATCTCGCAAAGTCTGAGCTATAATCCTATAGTTCTCGATCGATTCGACCATCATAGGCCACCCGGTCACTATAGCCTGAACAGGCTGAAGAACACGCCCAACGAGTATTACCGACGCCATCATAGAGCCACGCGACAGGCCGCTATCCGGATCAATGATGAGGATTGCGCAAACGGTCATAACGGCCATCATTGAGGCCAGTTGCATAGTTTTCCCAAGAGACATCATTAATCCGATGCGACGCCCAAAGACCTGCATACGGTCTAACGCGACCTCATTGTCCCGCTGCCAGCGGCGAGTCATTTGTGGGGCCATGCCCATGGCTTCCACCACATCTGCGTTCCGCAGTGTTCTCGTCGCGGTGGCAAATGAGTGCTGCATGGCATCCATGCCGGCATTCTTTACAGGGTCCGTGTACCATTTGTTCGACAGCGCCAACACCAACAAGATCGCTGCGATCGCTGTCGCCGTAACCCCTATCCAGAAATTCAGGAAAAACATAAATGCGAGAAAAAGGGGCAACCATGGAAGGTCCATGAGCATGTAGATTTGCTCGCCGGCCAGAAAGTCCCGAAGCCGTTCTAGCCTGCTAATTAGATTTGCTTCTTTGGCAGCACCGCGTCTAGTAGCTAACCGCATCGAGACCGCCAGAAGCTTGTTACCAATTTGCAAATCGATCCATGCGCTCACCCGCACGAAAAGATAGGTGCGTGCAATATCGATTAGCGCCTGGATAAATAGGGCGCCGATCATAAACGTGGCTAGAAATGCGAGCGTTACCTTGTTACCCCCGCCGCCAAGGACCCGGTCGAACAAAGAGAACATGTAAATAGGCATTGCGAGAATTAGGGCATTGACAAAAAAACTAAAGATGCCCGCTGTTGCGAAGGCGCCACGACAGGCCTGCAACATCTCCTTCAGTGGGTCCCGGCGAATTGTTATCTCCGGCAATGTGTCATTCGACATTGTAATCCATTCAGTACTCGCCGGCACGATTGTATCATAATTAGGAACTATGGGAATTACACTCGAACCAACAACACACGTGCGAGCTTTTAGACGCGTGATCCTTAGGTCCGTCGGGTACTCGGAATTGACGTTTCTCTGGAGTTTCGACTATTTAGGCCTTCGCTCGGACGCTCGCAATGGAAATCGGTCTGGTTTTATTTGATCGGGATTGGCGCCTTTGCCGTGAAAATCTTGTTCGTTCACCAAAACATGCCGGGTCAATACAAGCACCTAGCGCCTGCACTTGCGGGTGAAGAGGGGAACCAAGTCGCGTTCATCACGCGTGAGGGCAAACCCGACATCGAGGGCGTCACGAAGATGGTCTACACTCTCACCCGAGAGGTAACTCCTAACATCCATCAATACCTCGCCCGATTGGAAGATCAGGTTCTGCATGGTCAGGGTGCCGCCCGAGCCGCCCTGGATCTTTTACGTAGGGGTTTCGTCCCCGACGTTATCTGTGCCCACACTGGCTGGGGGGAGGCACTATTTCTCCGTGACGTGTTTCCAGGAGCGCGCATTTTGGCTTTTTCGGAGTTCTATTATTCGGCAAAGGGGTCGGATATTGATTTCGCACCCGACCAGGTTCAGAATCTTGATAGGGACTGTCGGACCCGCATGCGGAATACTCACATGTTAATGAGCCTCGAAGCCTCAGACTGGGGCATCAGCCCGACCTGGTGGCAATGGAGCCGTCATCCCGAGATGGTGAGGAACAAGATCTCGGTTATTCACGACGGGGTGGACACGGAACTCTGCCAAGCCGATCCAAAGGCCGTTCTGGAATTGCCTAATGGGGAAAAACTGACATCCGACGATGAGGTTGTTACCTATATCGCGCGGAACATGGAGCCGTATCGGGGATTTGACATCTTCATGCAGGCGATCGGGCCAATCCTCGAGAATCGTCCCAATGCTCGTGTGGTTTTGGTTGGCGGTGATGACATTAGTTATGGAAATGGGCCGCCCGATGGCGGTAAGTGGCGGGAATACATGTTTTCTCGAGTTCAATTCGATCCCCGCCGTGTGCATTTTCTTGGACGTGTGCCTTATTCCATTTTCCGGTCCGTGCTCTCGATCTCTCGGGTTCACGTGTATCTAACGTATCCATTCGTATTGTCCTGGTGGATGCTCGAGGCGATGAGCCATGAGTGCCTGCTGATCGCATCACGTACTGCCCCAGTCACGGAAGTGATCC
The DNA here is from genome assembly GCA_002722775.1 of Rhodospirillaceae bacterium. Taxonomy (GTDB): domain Bacteria; phylum Pseudomonadota; class Alphaproteobacteria; order Thalassobaculales; family Thalassobaculaceae. The sequence continues at coordinate 14,974 of PBMU01000052.1, read as the reverse complement.
GCGATGGTATCAATGGACGTCTGGTTGACTTTTTCAAGCCTGAGCAGGTTATTGGTGCCGTGGTGGCAGCGCTCAAGGAGCCGGCTGCCACTATCCCAATGCGCAAGGCCGCGCGCCGAACGATCCTTACGGAATACGATCTGAGGCGTGTTTGTTTGCCCGCCCAATTGGAGCTGGTGCGGACCCTGGCCGAGAACCGATTGCCGCCGCCGACGGAGGACCGATGGTCGGGAAAGAGAGATTCATAGACGCCGCCTTTCGTGCACTCGACGGCGGCGACCTCGAGGGAGCAGACCAGGCGCTGGTACAAGCATCATGCATCAAACCTGAATATGCCATAGCGTCTTACAACATGGGAGTTCTAAGGAACCGTGTTGTTGGCGCTCAGGCAGCGGTGTTGTGTTACACGCGTGCGCTAATGGTGGCACCGTCGTATGCCGCAGCGGCGAGCAATCTTGCGGATGCGCTATTGGCGACAGGACAAGGAGCGCGCGCGGAGGTGGTTTGCCTCGATGTTCTTCGTCACGTTCCGACATCAGGTCAGGTGCTACTAAATCTCGCACTTGTTAGAACTAGTCTCGGCCGCCGTGAAGAGGCGGAACAGGACTGCCGACGTGCGTTGTGTGCCGCACCAGCGTTAGCTTCCGCTTGGCGCGCGATTGCCTTGCTAATACATGAGAGGCCAAGTGTGGCCGACAGGTGTTATCAGCGGGCTTGGGTTTCTGGCCTCCGGGTGCCCGCTGTTTTGGTCAATCGGGGAGAGATCGCACAGCGTGAGGGACGCATTACCAACGCTCGCGCTTTTTATGAGAGTGCCCTCTCCTGCGATCCGTACAATCCGGACGCGCGCGCGAATCTGGCTGCTGCAAGTGTGGACGACGGTGATTTCGATTCGGCACGAAAACACGCATCAGCTGTATTGTCACGCCATCCTGAGCATCCATTGGCGCGTTGGATCGATACTTGGATCGCGCTGGCTTTTCGAGATTTCAAGCACGGCTATGAGGCTTACGATGATCCCTGGCATTCAACCGGATCCGGATCACATCAACATATGAGGTCAATTCCTCTTTGGGACGGTGGTGCGGTCAATGGGGCCATTCTGATTTGGTGCGGGCAAGGTCTTGGAGATGAAGTTCTCTATGCCGGGATGATCCCGGATTTGCTTGACTTTGGTGTGGAGGTCGTTCTTGAGGCGGATCGGCGGCTGGTATCCATATTCCAGAGAAGTTGGCCCGAAGTCCGTGTTATTGCCCGAGGTAGAGAGGTGCCAGGCGACGTTGTGGCACAGTCGTCTAGCGTTCGGCTTCCCATGTATTTTCGCCGGAGTCTAGAAGAGTTTCCGGTGCGCCGTTCCTATCTGATTCCCGATTCTGACAGGGTCGAACACTATCGGGAGGCTTTCAACCGCCAACGCGGACAGTCGTCGGTCGGATTTTCTTGGCGTTCCGGGAACCCAAGAACGGGCGCACAAAAGTCTACTAGGCTGTCTGATTGGGCGGCACTTTTTGATTTACCGGGTTTTATCTTTTACAGCCTACAATACGACGCCGGTGGCGAAGGGCACCCGAGCCTCCAAGCCAACCCAGGCCCCGACGTGAAGGATGATATCGAAGGGCTCGCCGCGCAAATCGCGGCACTGGATCACGTGATAGGCATTGCCGGCGTAACCAGTCATTTAGCAGGTGCTCTCGGTGCGAGTGGGCATGTCCTCCTTCCGCCTGCACCACTTTGGTATTGGTTCGCTGAGGGTTCTGATTGCCCGTGGTACCCGAGCCTCACTTTGGTTCGACGAGGGGTGGACGAAACTTGGGGGCCGACAATTTCACGGCTTGTCGAAGAAGTGCGAAATCATCTCTCCGGTTGAGCCGCAATTTGGGTTAGAGCATGTTCGTGAAACCATTCGTCAGCGTAATCTACATGACCCCAGCTAGCGAACCATGGGCCGCCGCGGGTGTAGTGGATGGCGCCGGGCAATCCGTGCTGCGGCTTTGGATACCAACCTTCTAGCCAGTTCCAGGTTCTGTCGAGTGCGCCGATTTCGTTGTCGGTGGCCCATTGAAGTCGATGCAGGTAAGCGCCCGACTTCTCATTGACTACATCGACGGTGAGCCGGCGGGTCGACGGATGGGCACAGTTCAGTAACATCAGGCTCGACCAGTTCTTGCGTGGATAGACGGTCTGTATCTTACCGTCCATCTTGGTCTGCTCGGTTGGTTGGTAGTCGTGTTGAACGCACATTACCGCATAGCGGTCGTCTCGTAGGTTGTAAAGTTCGCCGATATCCCGCGTCCAGAGAAAATCACCATCGCAGAAAATCGCCCAACCATCATATCCGACGAGGTGGGGCACTAGGAACCTCGTATAGGTAAATTCAGTGGAGGCAAGTGGGTCAACTTTGCGCCGATACAGGCCCCGGGCACGAAGGTCATTTTGGACCAAAGGGACAACATGGCAACCCTTCCTCGCATGTCGTTTGAGGGAATGCCGGCAGACATCATATGCCTCCGGCTCGCGGCTGTCCCAGCCGACATAGATAGGTAACTCGGTCATCCGACCCCCGGATAATGGGTCCTGTGATAGCGAACCCGGGGGGGGCTTGCAATGCCCCATCGTTTTTCGACTTCCAGTGTCTCTCGACAATGCTAGATATCTCGGATAAGCCAAGATCATTCAGAACATCCTGTCCCTTGGGATCATGGTCGAACTAGAGAACTCCACGAGACCGAATTGCGCCATCATTTACCATCCCGACGGATTTCATGCCGATCGCGAACAGGTAAAGGGCCGCCATTCAGCGGGCGCTGGTTTTCTGAAAGGTTTTGTTGATCATAGTGGAGTTGATAAATTCGTTGCAGTGACCGCGGCCAAGGCGGATTTTGAAGACTTCGAACAGTTAGTGGGTGCGTTGGACCCTAAAGGGCGGCCTCGGGTCTGGGCGCGGGTGCATGACAGACATCTCTTGGCGCAGACAGGCACACTTTTTGTGCCCGGTCCCGGGCTTGAAGCCGAAGCTTGGAACCGCCGGTACGGAAACGAACGCGACTATAGCCTATGCGGTGTTACGCACACCGTCGCGTCAGACCGAGTGATCGCCGGGTTGAGCCGTTACTTGGTGGCACCAACTCAACCCTGGGATGCGCTTGTCTGTACGTCGACCTCTGTCCGTCAGGTTGTCGAAAGGATAATTGGACACGGCGCGGAATATCTTGGAGAACGCTTTGGCGTGGCAGTCTCAAACCCCGTGCGGTTGCCGGTCATTCCGCTTGGCGTTGATTGTGATCACTACGCACCAGGTATCACAGGCGCGGACGCACGTGCGTCTTTACGCAAGCGCCTGGGCATCGAAAACGGTGATGTTGCCGCTTTGTTTCTCGGCCGGCTCTCCTTTCATGCAAAAGCCCACCCTACACCTATGTTTATCGCTGCTGAACGTGCGGCACGGCGATGGCCTGACGGGAAACTACATGTTCTGCTGGTAGGCCAGTTCCCGAACCATTGGATAGAGAAAGAATTTCATGCCGCTGCCAAACGATTCTGTGAAGTGGCACAGGTTCACGTCCTCGATGGCTCTGATAACGATATCGTTCACGCCTCGTGGCGGGCCGCTGATCTCTTCTTGTCACTCTCGGACAACATTCAGGAAAGTTTTGGTCTGACACCAATCGAGGCGATGGCGGCAGGACTGCCTTGCATCGTTTCAGATTGGAATGGGTACAAGGATACCGTGGTTGATGGCGAGACGGGGTTTCGCGTGCAAACTCTTGCTCCCGGGGGCGGGACTGGCGTTGATCTCGCCGATCGTTATGCATTGGGTCTTGATACTTACGACCGGTTCATAGGTGCTACGAGCTTGTCGACTGTGACGGACATTGAAGGGTGTGCGGAGGCGCTGCATCGACTTTGCGCGGACAATGAGCTTCGGGCGCATCAGTCGGCAGCAGCCATCGCACGAGCGCGATCGAGCTACGATTGGCGCGTCGTCGTCCATGCCTACCAAGAACTCTGGTCCGAGCTTGCGGAGCTGCGGTGTAGTGCGCAGGGTTTATCGATCAGGGACCACACGGACCAGTCGGCGCGAAACGACTTTCCCGATCCGTTCGATATGTTCCAGGGGCACCCAACTAGCCTGCTTCAACCCGATACATTGGTATGCCTCAAAAGCCCTGATCCCATCGGAGATATTGCTCAATTCCGTGAGGGAGAATTGCACACTTTCGTGGCTCACGCTTTTCTTTCAGACGCTGAAACTGATGCTATCCTGACGGGGCTTTGTGACGGTCCCAGGAAGGTTTCCTCATTTGATGCTTTTGAGCGGGACCGCCGTAAATGCATGAGAACGTTGTTGTGGCTCGGAAAGTTTGATCTTGTGGAATTCCAATGAACCAAGCGGCCGCGGATCATAGGAATGATACGGCGCAACAGAAGTCGCCTGAATATTACCGAGAAAAAGCTGACGCTCTGATCCGCGAGCGAAAGTTTGCCGAGGCGGAAAACGTACTTGCCGAAGGGCTAGAGGCACATGCTGGTATTCCAGCACTGGAATGGCGGTTTGCCGATGTTGAATTTCAAACTGGGCGGACGGATGAGGCCAAGTCTCGAATGATCCGGATCGCCCAGGCCAAGGTTGATCAATGCGACGCCGCCTTCTTCTCCGCCGGTGTGCGACTTGGCCGAGCAACCAACGACCGTGTTTATGCCGAAAACATGACCCGTGCCGGGCTAGATCGATTTCCGTTGAGTCCCAACCTCCGCCAGCATGCAGGTATACTGCTGGCAGACACGGGCCGCCATGACCGTGCTGTTGAACACCTTGAGGCGGCGGTGAATTTAGATCCGAACAACATCGTCTCGATGAACGCGCTCGGTTATTCCCTTGAGCAGATTGATCAACTCGAGCGCGCGGACAGCGTCTTGAAGCATGCACTAGGTAAAGCGCGGGGGGGTGTTAAATTTAACTTGTTGGTCAATCTTGGAAACGTCGCACAGAAACTCGAAAATTTTGAGGAAGGTCGAAGCTATTATGAGCGTGCCTTGAAACACCACCAGCCTGGTTATCTCTACTCCAACCTTGGAGCATTGTTGCGAAAGGCGCATGATTTTCCGGCGGCGGAAACCGCTTACCGCCGGTCGCTGGTCCTCGATCCCAACAACGGCGGCGCCTACTACAACCTAGCCAACAAGCATAAAGAAGCCGGTGATCTGATGCAGGCGGTAAGTTATTACGATCGATCGCTTGCGATCGAACCGGAAAGGGCAGCGACCCACTGGAACCTGTCATTGGCACTTCTTGCGGCAGGAGACCTTAGAAGAGGTTTCCAGGAATACGAATGGCGTTGGAAGTACGAGGGATTTCCTTCGAGGCGCAGAAATTTCTCCCAACCCCAATGGCAGGGTGAACCGCTGGCTGGCCGCACACTTCTGGTTCATGCCGAGCAAGGTATCGGCGACCATCTGCAATTTGCCCGCTTCATCCCGGCGCTCGCAAAGCTCGATGGTCGTGTGATTGTCGAAAGTCACGGACCCATTCTTCGACTATTTCGTCATTTCGAGGGCATGGTCGAATTGGTCGAACGATTGAAACAGCCGGACGACTTTGACCTCCATCTACCCCTTTTAAGCGCACCCCTGGTCCTGGGGATCAACACGCTTGGTCAACTTCCTAGCACACCATATCTCGCGCCACCTTCGAACTGGTCCTTCCCGGTGCCAGAGGTCCAAGAGGAAACTTTTCAAATTGGAATCGTTTGGGGTGGCAATCCAAATTTTCCGGGTGATCGGGAGCGTTCGGGCAAGCTCGATTACTATTTTCCACTTCTCGAAATTCCGGGAGTTCAGTTGTTTAGCCTTCAGAAGGGTGAACGCGAACCTGAATTAGTCGCCGCGCCGGAAGCGCTTGTTCGTCTTAGCGATAGGATCGAAGATTTCTGCGACACCGCGTCTATCATGACCCAGATGGATCTAGTGATCACAACCTGCACATCGACCGCGCATCTGGCTGGCGCGATTGGCGCGACGTTCTGGGTCGTCCTACATCACAATCCGGACTGGCGGTGGTTAAGGCATCGAAACGATAGTCCCTGGTATCCGACTGCGCGTCTATTCACGCAGGCCTCGCCTGGAGACTGGGCCGGGGTGTTTGCTGAAGTGCAAGACGCGATCCGGGTTACAGTCGCCAGCCGACGATCGGGTGGTTGATGACAGAACCTTGCATATTGCTCGTGTGGGAGTTGGGAGACGGTCTTGGCCATGTCTCCCGGATGTTACCTCTCGCTGAGCGGCTCGCGGAGAAGGGAGCGAATTGTTACTTCGCCGTTCGTAACGTGGAGAACAGTCACGGACTTCTTGATGGAACCGGATTTTCCCTTCTGCAGGCACCGATCACGCAACCCATTACTGACTATCGGGGAAAGGCGGCGATCGGTACCTATGGTGACATCATGGAAACGGTTGGGTACGCGAGAGCTGACCGTCTTGGCGCACTTGTTGCAGCCTGGGACGGATTATTCGAAACCGTGCGACCTGATCTGATTATCGCAGATTATTCGCCTACAGCATTGCTTGCCGCCCGAGACCGAATTCCCGCGATTGCGATTGGTGATTGGTTTACGTTGCCGCCGAGTAATGTTGAAGCATTTCCATATCTTCGTAAATTGGGCCCGCGCATTCCTGAACGCACCCTTCTCCAGACGGTGGAGGCAGTTCAGAATTCAAGAGGGATAGTGGCGCCCACGGTGATGCCAGAAATTCTGGATTGTGCCGGCTCTTTGATCATTACCATTCCCGAACTCGACTGCTATGCTGGATTGCGTCCCCGGCCCGCCATTGGGCCGCTGTTACCATTGCCGGCACCATTGCAGGGGGGACCTGGCCCTGAAACGGATTATTTTGCCTATCTCTCGTTGGGCTTTCGGCATACTGAGCGAGTTCTCGAAGCGCTTTGTGCGATGCCGGTTCGCGGTAGCGTGTATCTGCGCGATGCCTCCGGTGCCCAACGAAATGAGTGGCGCAACCGTGGTCTTGTGGTTCACGATGTCCCTCAGGACATGCGCGCAATGTCAGAGTGCTCGAAAGTGATCATTCATCACGGTGGGCTTGGCACCATCGAAACGGTCTTTGCGCTGGGTCGACCGCAGATGTTAGTGCCGCGACACCTGGAACAGGGAGTCAACGCCGAGATGGCAGGGCGGATGCGTCTCGCCGTCGGTATGCAGCCTGGCGGGCGGTTCCAACGTGAGCATGTCGAACATGCTTTGCGGCATGTGATAGAATCTAAGGAGTTAAGAGATAACGCCACTCGCAAGGCGGCAGAACTCGCAGAACGCGGGCCTTTCAACGCCCTTGAACCGGTAGCTGAATTCTGTTTAACCACGCTTCGAAACAGCGCGAAGCGGAGAGGAGTGAGAAAATGAACATGGGTGTCGACAACAAATTTCCTGGCAAAGACCTTAACCAGGACGACATCGAGAACAAAATACCGTTGGTCGCGAAGAAAAGCCCCGATCACAAGACCAAATTCTCTTGTGCTGGGATCGAATTCGGCGGCGATCTAATACCAGTTCTGGCTGGCCCCAATCTGGCTGAGACCGAGGAGATGATACTCGAATGCGCGCACGCTATGAAGAAGGCCGGGGCACATTTTTTGCGGGCTGGTTGTTTCAAGCCACTCACCTTTCCCTATCGTAGTCCTAAATTCTACGAAACTCGTGAGGACGGATTGAAGTGGCTGAAGGCTGCGGGCGCGGCGGCCGGTATTCCGGTGGTTTCGGAGGTAATGCATATCGAGAAGATCGATGTGGTCGCTCAATACACTGACATGCTGCAGATTGGCACCCGAAACATGCAGAACTATCCGCTGCTGACGGAGGTCGGAAAAACCGGCATGCCAGTGATGCTGAAACGCGGATATGGTGCGTCGCTAAGAGATTGGCTGATGGCGGCGGAATATATTGCAGTGGAACACGATGCTCTTGGCCACAAACCGCAAATCCTACTCTGTGAGCGTGGTGTGATTACCAATCACACACATCGCGCAACCTCGCGTTTCCTGCTTGACCTTCAGGTGGTGCCGGCGGCGCAAGAGGTAACTCATTTGCCGGTGATGACTGATCCCTCCCACGCCACGTTCTGGCAACCTTGGGTGAAGTCGATGATGCTGGCGTCGATTGGCGCTGGTGCCGACGGTCTGATGCTGGAGGTGCATCCCAATCCGCCCGAGGCTGCCGTCGATCCGCTACAGTGCAGCTCTTTCGAACAGTTTGAGGATATGATGGCGGCTATGCGCCCGGTGGCAGCGGCTATTGGTCGATCTATCGATGGCTGACGACCGGGGTGGCGGGTCGACGACTGCGTTGCCGGAAGATTCGGAAGTTGTGGGTTTAGCGCGACGCTTCGAAAAAATCAGTCACGATAGATTTGTCCACCGTGAATTTTATGAGTACCAGCGAATTTTGACCCGCGCCGCCAAGTGACGCGAGATGTCGGTAGCGGTCGAAGACGCTGCGCGTCTGGCTGAAAAGGCATTCGCTCACAGGCCTCGTGCTTCAAGAGCCCCCCGATTGCTGGTGACGAGGTATATAAACTCTGGATGCCACTCAAGTATTGGGTCAACCGATATGTGTTCATTTTCGAGCAGGTTTGACCGAAGCCGTGAACCAGTCTTATCGGTTCGAATCAAAACACCCTTGGCTGGTAGGTGTGGCTTGGGGTAAGTGAAGGGAAATTCCCCAAGGACCGAAGTCATGTCGGAAACGCTTTTCCCAGAATTTCTGGACAACCAGGTTGAGGCCAGCGACGCACGTTATGCCGCTATCCTCGGTCTTTCTCCGTCAAATGGAGCACGATCTCCGGCTCTTTGGAACGCAGCTTACGCGTTGGCAGACACTAATGCGATGATGCACCCCTTCGATATCTCCAAGCCGAGACTCGCGCCTCTGATAAGCGCGCTCAGGAGCGACGACCGCTATGTCGGCGGCGCTGTCGCCGTACCATACAAACAGGCTTTGGTGCCTCTGTTGGATCGACTTGAACCCGAAGCGGAGCGAATTGGGGCGGTCAACACCATATATCGAGACGGAGAAGACCTCTTAGGCGCAAACACAGACGGGTTGGGTGCGCTCGCTCAGCTCAAAGACGTGGTCGACGACTTATCGTCTCGCAGCGTGTTGCTAATCGGGTTGGGAGGTGCGGGGCGCGCAGTTGCGGCTTATCTCGTTGGTAATGTTTCGCGACTGAAACTCGCCAACCGAACACTAGGGACCGCACATGCATTCGCTGATAGATTGGGCAGCGAAGTTGAGACGGTGGATTTGCCTCAATCCGCAGCGGATCTCCGGGGTGTAAATCTAATCGTCAATTGTTCTTCGGTTGGCCATCAGGACGGCGATCAGGGCTCTCCCCTCGGGGAGCATAGCGAAAGCCTACTGGAAACTATGCCCGATGATTCAGTAGTGTATGACATCATCTATCAGCCGGCGGAAACGGAACTTTTACGACACGCGAAGGTAATTGGCCTGCGGACCCTAAATGGTCGAGGCATGAACCTGGATCAAGCGGTGATTGCCTTCGAGAAGGCTAATCCTGATCTGTTGTCCCGGGATGAGATTCGTGCGGCGATGCAGTCGGTCGGCTAGAGAGCGATGACGCTGATTTTCGTCATTGACGAGACTTCTGGCGATACCGAGATATCCGCTCCCGATAGGTTCTGGAATCACAAATTTGACAGTGTCCGTGACGAGCGAACCCGTCCTGTTGCGGATTATTACGACATCGTAATACCTGCTAACGATCTGTTTGAACCGCCGCAATTCGGTCCGGGTCTTACGGTCGCGGTATTATGCACTGAGATCGATGTGCTTGAACGATTTTTGACGCTTGGGCTAGACGGCGATCTCCTTTTTCGACCTAGTGCTGTGGCCCGTCTTGACCGATATCGAGAACGCCGAAAAACATTGGTAGCAAGCCGAATATTGTCTTTTGGTGACCGGATCTCCGAATCCGATGTTGGGGAGGAAAAAGGCGGGGCGGGCATATCAGTAGAACTTAAGTCCACTGTGCTTGGTCAATTCGTACTTTATGATTTGGCAAAGGGCACTTCACTAGATTTCGGAATGTTCGGAGCGTGGGAGGAGATGCTGAAATGATCAGTGTGGTTCTACGAGCTAAGAATGAGGCTTATTGGATGGATCGCTGCCTGACGGCGTTGCGTCATCAGAGGATGTCGGAAATCGACGTTATTCTAGTCGATAATGAGTCAACAGATGACACAGTACCTATAGCTGAGTCCCACGGTGTGACCCGCAGAACGATTTCGCGTGAGGAATTTTCCTATGGCCGAGCGCTCAATATCGGAATTAAGGCAGCACAGCACGATGTGGTCGCTTTGCTGTCATCACATTGTGTGCCGATCGATGAACTGTGGGCTGACTACGTCTACGCTCATCTTGGACCGGCCGGAGATTCGACGATTTGTGGCGTCTATGGCCGTCAGGAACCGATGCCGGACACAAGCGCGATCGACCGACGTGATCTGTGGACCACTTTTCGTGATGAAAGGATCCGCCAACGCAAAGATTATTTCTTCCACAACGCTAATTCGGGCATTCGTAAATCGATTTGGCACGATGAGCCCTTCGACGAAGAAATTCGTGGTGTAGAGGATAGGGAGTGGGCTAAGCGGACGATTGGGCTGGGATACGGTATCGTCTACGAGCCGCATATGCGAGTTTATCACCAACATGGCATTCATCAGGGTCGAGACGAGGGGCGTGCCAAACGTGTAGCAAAGGTGATAGATCACATTCGGACGAATACGTCGTGACTGGTGCCTTGGTAATTATCCCCGTTTTGGCAGCGGCCCCTAGCACTGGCGTTATTTTGAAACCTCTGCAAGGCCCATCAAGCCTACAGCGAACCCTTTTCGCGGCACGTGAGGATTTGCCGGATGCCCGCGTGGTAGTCACCACGGATTCAGAAATGGTCGGAGAACAAGCGGTTAGTGTTAGCGGAGTTGAACTACACGAACGCCGTGCCAATTCCTACACTGGAGCGCTAGTAGAAGTGCTTGATCTCTATCCAGCGGACCATATTGTAGTGGTCGAACCGACGCACCCATTTCGTCCAAGGGGTCTAATCAAGCGCACGGTCGACAATCTAATAGCGCGCGATAACCTGGACAGCGTAGTTTGCGTTCGTCAATTCCGCGCTAATCTTTGGCGCCTAGAACCTGACCGGTCGATTTCGGTTCTTGGCCGTGATGGGGACCGGCGAGATGAGACCTACTTTGAAGAAATGGTCGGCCTCGCGCTAGCCACCCGGCCAGCCCTTTTGCGCAAAGGGCGTCGACTTGGTGATGCAGTTGGCTTTGAGGTTGTCGACCAGTTCTGGGCTTTAGTCGATATACGTGACGATTCGACCTATGGAGTGGCCAAACTGGTCTCCGACCGCCTAACTGAATTGAGGGAAAGGACCGTATGAACGTTTCCGGAAAACGCACCATCGCGCTCATCCCGGCTCGTGGGGGCTCCAAGGGCCTGCCGGGCAAAAATGTGCGTGGGATAGGGGGTAAACCTTTAATTGCCCATTCCGTTGAGCACGCGATTCGATCGGGTGTCTGCGATAGGGTATTGGTCACCACCGATAGCGAGGAGATCAAGGCTGCGGCCGAGTTGGCTGGCGCCTGGTGCCCTTTTTTACGCGATGGTTCTCTGGCCGAAGATCTAACGCCAACCGAACCTGTGTTGGCCGATGCACTACTTCAGGCTGAGGAAATCGATGGTGCGTTTGACATTGTCGTCTTTCTGCAGCCAACCGACATTTTCCGGAAACCGGATTGGATCACTAGGGCGGTGACGATGATGAAGGAGGATGACACACTCGAATCGGTTTTCGTTGCGAATAAGACCCATAAGAACTTCTGGTACCGCAACGAACAAAATAAATGGCAGAGGGTTTTCGACTGGATGGCGGTATACGGGCCGCGTCAGACCCGCACGCCACTATTCCGGGAGGATACTGGTCTGGCCAGTGCGATCCGTTCGTCGCTGGTTCGCGAAGGGCGGCGGACTGGGCATAAGGTTGAGATCATTGAAATTGATGACACAGCCTCCGGAATAGACATCCACAGCGCGTTTGATTTTCATCTCGCTGAGACCGCGCTCACCTATTTAGAGACACACGACGATTAGTTTAGGGGCTTTGGAGAAATTCGATGGAGCTGAAGTTCGATTCCCGCACAGATCTAATCAACGCCTTCGCGACACCGATATACTTTTTCCAGGTCGACGAGCCCGAGCGCCTTAATCAAGCTCTGGCGTCATTGGTTCTTGCAAAGGAAGTCGAATCTCCGGGTCTTCGACGCAGCAATGTAGGAGGGTGGCACTCCGACGATACCTTATTCTCGTGGGACGATCGCGCGGTGGAAGTTTTGCGGGAAGCTACCGAGGGAGCGCTAAGAACTGTCGTGCCTCTGATGGTAGGGGGCAATTGTGCCTTCGACGTTCGATTGACGGCTTGGGCAAACGTTTCGCGCTATGGTGCCTACGCAAAACGTCATAATCATCCAGACTGTCAAATCTCAGTAGTGTACTATGTTGCCGCTGGTGACCTACCAGATGAGGATCGACCCGAAAGCGGTGTTTTCGAGTTTCTTGACCCTCGACCGCATGCTGAAATGTCGGCCCTGGAAGGCGAGCCAATTGGACGCGTCATGTCGGTTCAGCCATTGAACGGGCGCATGATTCTGTTCCCGAGTTGGATGTACCACCAGGTAAACCCCTATTATGGCGACGGCGAACGGATCTCGATCGCTATTAACGCGCACGTCTCGAACCTCACTCGAAAGTAGCACCGCAAGTATGGACTGGTAGGGACTGGCCATGAGGCGAGACTACATTTTTGCCGATAATTTCAAGATCGATCCCTATTGGTGGGAGGCCGCGAGGCCCGACCTAGAGGAAGAATTTGAATTACCTGAAAACACAGACGTCCTGATAGTTGGGAGCGGCTACGCGGGACTCTCGGCCGCTCTAGAATTGCAGCGCAATGGGGTCGAGACTTGCGTCTTGGATACTGAGGCGCTCGGATGGGGTGCGAGCTCGCGTAACGGTGGACATGTTTCTGGCGGGGTGAATATAGGCAAGACAAGCGGACTTCCGGCGGAGATGATCCGTCGAATGATTGACGAGGCCGCCGCCGCCTATGATCATCTGGAAAGGGTGATCGAGCGTGAGGAGATTGATTGTTTCTATACGCGATGCGGGCGGTTTGTAGGCGCCCATTGTCGAAGTGCCTATCGGGCGTTGGAACGCAGGGCGGACGAATTGAATTCTGTTGCCGAATCCGGCGCAGTCATGATTCCGCGCGATCGCCAGCGCGAGGTGCTTGGTAGTGATTATTATCACGGTGGAATGACCGTGGACTTGTCTGGTGCTTTGCACCCCTCGCTTTACCATCGGGGGTTACTGAATGCCTGCCGGGCAGCGAAGGTTACACTCTGTCCTTATACCAAGGCTGGACGAATCGAGAGTCACAACGGGAAATTTCTGATCGAGACGACACGTGGTGAGATCCGGGCGTCCCAGGTGGTCATCGCGACCAACGGCTATACAGGCGACCTCACGCCCTGGCACCAGCGCCGGGTGGTGCCAGTGGCGAGTTATATCATTGTCACTGAAGAGATTGGGAGGGAACGGGTCCGCGCGTTGTTTCCGAGCCTGCGCGTGGTTGGTGACAGCAAGCGGGTGCTCTACTACTTCAGGCCTGGCCCGGACCATAAACGCGTTTTGTTCGGTGGACGGGCTAGTTTCGCATCGAAACCGGCAATCGAGACCGCATCCAGGCTCTATGACTTCATGTGCAGTGTGTTTCCTGAATTGCGTGGTGTTCGGGTCACTCATGGCTGGACGGGCAATGTCGCCTTCACATACGATCGAGTGCCTCATTTCGGCACAAGGAGTGGCATTCACTACGCGCTCGGCTGCAATGGCAGCGGTGTGGTAATGATGGGCTATCTCGGTCACCGGGTCGCCTTGAAGATCCTTGGCCGGGCGAACCGATTAAGTGTGTTTGAGGCACTCGATCTTCCGGACATCCCGCTTTACGGGGGCAATCCCTGGTTCCTCCCTCTTCTCGGCGGCTACTATCGGTTCCGGGATTGGATTGATCGAACCTTTACGGTGTGAGGCATGTTGGCTAACCAAAGACATCTTTTCGATATCCCAGACGATGTCACTTATCTGAACTGCGCCTACCTCTCGCCCCTGATGCGGCAAGTAATTGCCGCCGGTCGGGCCGGTCTTGACAGGAAGAGACGGCCTTGGGAGGTGCGTGCCGAAGATTTCTGGATCGAACCCAACAGGGGTCGTGAGTTGTTTGCTCGACTGATCAACGCCGACGCCGATGGTGTGGCGATCGTGCCTTCGGCGAGTTATGGCATGGCGATCGCCGCTCTCAACCTGCCTGTTAGAAAGGGCCAGAAGATAATCGTGCTCGAGGACCAATTTCCCTCCAACGTCACCCATTGGGTCGATCTCACCGTGGAAAACGAGGCTATGCTCGAAACCATTGCGCGACCCGAGGATTCTAATTGGACACTCCCCTTACTAGAAGCGATCGACGAGACAACCGCGATTGCGGCGTTACCGAATTGTCATTGGACGGATGGATCCCTTGTCGATCTTGTGGCGGTGGGTAAGCGGTGTCGCGAGGTCGGGGCCGCACTGGCGTTGGATATCACTCAGTCCGCGGGCGCGATGGCGGTCGACGTGCCTGCGATCCAACCTGATTTCCTGGTCGCTGCAGCGTATAAGTGGCTGATGGCGCCATATTCGATTGGATTTCTCTGGGTGGCGCCTCACCATCGCCGGGGCAGGGCTTTTGAACTTGGCTTTGTTGCCCGTGCGGCACATCCACATTTCAACCATCTCTCCAGTTATGAAATGCCGTTCAATATTGGCGCGCATCGTTTTGACGTAGG
>PBMU01000051.1 GCA_002722775.1 Rhodospirillaceae bacterium | reverse complement strand
TCTGTCAGCAGTAACGCTTCAGGGGGATACTAACCGGCTCCTCACAACCCTAGATGATATTAACGCCCCCCCGCGCTACTGCTGGCAGACCACCATGACGGTCTGTCTCTTAGCGATCTTAGCAAGCTCTTTGGTCGACATGGGCTCGGAGCGCTTAGACCATTTGGCAGGAAGGCTGTTGGCCGTCAGGAACTGGCGCAATGTCGATGCCTTGATGCCGAAGTTTACATTCTCCGGAAGTACACCAAGGGTCTTTTCAGCGGCCCGCCTGTCCATTCCCTGGACGGCGACACCGACGATACTGCCGTTCTCGTCGTAGATCGGGCCGCCGCTGCTTCCTGGTAGCATTGGAGCGTTCATCTGGAACTGTCCTGAATCATCGCCCCAACCTTTGGTGGCGTTAACCTTCCCAAACTCTACTTTGATGGTGTCACTAATGGTGTCCCCAAGAGGATAGCCTGCGACCACCAGGTCTTCACCAAGCTCCACATCTTCTGATCGCAGGAGACCATTGGATAAAAGCGGTACCACCTTGATCCCGAACTTTTGGATCAGCGACTTGGTCTCGGCCGACGCCATCTTGAGAGAGGAGATTTTCAAGAGAGCGAGATCGTTCCGCTTGTCCGTTGCAAGAACCTTGGCACGGACCTGCTTTTCCGCACTGTCGCCAATGGTCACACCGCTGCAGTTTCCCACGACATGTTCGTTGGTTACGACATGACCAAGCTTGGAGACGAAGAAGCCGGAGCCGGAGGTGCTGCTGGGGATAGGGCTTGGCTTGGCTTCAGCTGCCTGTTGAGCGGCTTTCTTCCTCTCCGCGGCGTATCGTTTCCCACTGTTTATGAGCTCCGCGGCCTGCTGTTCGGTCAGATACCCGGAATAGCCCCGGCTGGTTTGCCAACCGCGCAGCGCTTGGTTGGTCTTGGGACCTGCTATGCCGTCTATCGCGCCGTCGTAAAGCCCGAGGCGCTGCAAAGCGATCTGCTGGGCTTTGGTGGTCCGTTTGGTCTTAGCGGCTTCAGCGGCGCGGCGGATTTCAGAAGCTCGGCGGTGTTCCGCTGCTTCATGGAGGGCATTGGCCACTAGGCGTTCACTTTCTGTGCGATTTGCGGCAGCGATCTTAGCCTTTGCCTCGTTTTGCAATTTCTTTGCATCAGGATGCCCCTGTTCATCTGCTTTGCGATACCACCTCATCGCTTCCGCATAATCCTGAATGACGCCCCTACCTTTGTGATACATGTATCCTAGATTGATCTGTGCCTGCCCATACCCTTGCTCAGCTGCCTTCCGAAGCCACTTCAGCGCTTCAGCATAATTCTGAGATACGCCCTTGCCTGCGCCGTACATGTACCCAAGATTGGTCTGTGCTTTACCATCTCCCTGCTCAGCTGCTTTGCGATACCACTTCAGCGCCTCCTTATAGTCTTGGAAGAGGGTTTGGCCGTTATAGTATATCAAAGCGAGATTATACTGTGCGTGTGCATGTCCCCCATCAGCCGCCTTGCGATACCACTTCACCGCTTCGGCATAATCCTGGGTGACGCCTTCGCCTTTGCGGTACATCCCACCAAGATTGTTTTGGGCGTCCGAATGACCCTGCTCAGCCGCCTTGCGATACCACTTGACTGCTTCCGCATAGTCTCCGGCCACATAAGCTTGATAGCCTTTTGCAGAATCATTTTGCGCATCAGCCCGTACCACCGCAGGCGCGCCGAACAGGTACTTCAAGATCAGCAGCATTGTCAGTAGTCGTCTCATCAGCCGGCTATTATCCTCTCGGCGCACCCCAGTTATTGCTGATTGACCACCATCGCGATCTCGTGCTCAGCGATCTTTGACAACTTTCATGCGGATACTTGTGGTGATCGTCGATGATAGCCGAACTGGCACAAATCCAAAGCCATTACGCTGTCAAACATTGATGACAGAAAAAGCTAACCCTAGCGATCGCCGCCATCGTAATGTTGGTTGCGGGTAGCGTAATGGCTAGCTCCATGTTTGACCCCTTCATGTCGAAAAACGCAATTGTCTTCGGCGACCCCAATGCAGACATCCTCATCTGCAACCCGTCAATGAGGAGCCCCGACTATTCTCCGGTCTGTTTTGGTTGCGCCAGTACAATCACGGGCCTTCCTCGGACCAGGTATATGCGGCCGCATTACCGCGACAACGGAATGTTTGTGGGCGGTTGCTGCCGCAGTCGGCGTTAGGGGAAAGCGTGGTAAGTGTGGCGGTGTCACTTCTGGTGGCGCCGCCACTTTTTTTACCTTTGTTTTCGATCAAGGGGACCGGTCCTGATAACGGTGATCCGTTTTCATCTAAGCAAGTATTTGTATAGAAGGTCACCTGGGCTTTGTTTTGCCACGTTACCAAGTCTTACTTCCAGAATTCTTCCGCCGCGATTGCAAAGTTGAGATTTTGCATGTCTTTTAAGTGAAACGTTGTGATGCCAACTAGACTTCCTGCGGTATCAAAAAGACCGCCGCCCGACGATCCAGGAGATATTGGCGCCGAGGTCTGAACGTATCGCGTGCCCTTATAAACACGGAGACCAGACACAATCCCTTCGCCTAACGTGTTAGATAAACCAAATGGGGAGCCAATTGAATAAACAGTCTCGCCGATTTTCAGACTTTTGTAGCGACGCAGGGCCGATATGGGCTCAAGACTAACACCTGTTTCAAGGATGCAGCTATCATCGGCGTTGCCCTTGGCACGAAGTGTTGCTGAGTGCACTGTCTTTTCCGATACCAATACAATCGCCGTGGCAGCTTCGATTACGTGACAATTCGTTAGAACCAAACTCTTTGATATCGCGACGGCTGACCCTTGGGAGACATTCTCTCCGGCTTTTAGGCTCTCGGCAGAAGCGGCCGCACGAATCAGATAGACGGATCGCTCGACGTCTTTGAAGAGTTTGGAGGCCGAAGGGCGCTCACTCCGACTCGTTGAGTTATTCTGGGAACCTTCTTTCCATCGAACTTTTGGTAGATCTGACCATCCGTCGTTATTTGACAGATCGGACAAACCGACAGATTTATTCCGCTTTCTAGCTTCTTTAATGAGGCATTCAGAATACACCCTGTCGCCTTCCAATTTACGAAAATAACACGCAGCTTTGACTTGTTTTCGCGTTTGCTCGTCAAGGCCTGACAGATCAGCGTGTCCCTGCGCCCAGGCGATATGAGGGAGGCGTAAAATTAACAAAACAAGAAATATGGACACCAACCACAGCAATGATTGACCATAGCTTAACTCAGGGGCCTTATTTGTAGTCGAAACAGTCATCGGGACCCTCCTGATGATTGGTAGCAGAAATAAGGTATCAAGACGACGAGAGGCCGTGCATCCGCGATCTTTTCTGAGTGATTTTATTGGTTGTTATTTAATCAATATCTTAGTTGGCTCGCCGCTTGGTGCAAATGCATAGCTGACTTCTGTTGACAATGGACGCGTTCTGTATTTGACCTCCAGCTAGTTTTCAAAGTTAACCGTGCTAGCACGCTTCCACTTTATCTCTGACGCGGCGCAGAGACCTGGCATCAAGACCATCTTGCGGAACCATAAAGCGGCGGGTGGTTTCGAAAGCCGGCGAGAGGATCTGGGGATAGCACTAGGATCAGGAGCGTCATTCGACTTGATTATCTGACGGAGCGTAGCGCTCTGGGTATTGATACCTCAGATATTGATCTACAATCCGATTGGCCAAACTCTCCCGAAACGCATCCACAGACATAAAGATCTCATTACTCGATAGTTCTTCACTTTCGTCTTTCATAGGGGGTCTCCCTTCACGCGAATGATGGGAAAGGGAATGCAGGACGCAGGGGCAAAGAAAAATAAGCGCCATGTGCGGCAACTGAGCACGTGTCAACGACCGCTTAATTTCAGCGATTTGTTCAGATAACGCACAGTGTCGCGCCAAGGAGCATCCGGCCTCTGCCTCTGCCTATGCCGAGTTCCGATCCATAGACGAAAGTAGGTATCAAATCTGGAACCGTCGCAAACCTCGAATTGAAATGAAATGGGGACAGTGTTGGCGAAAGGATTCATTAAAGGCCTAACTAATCTTAAAACTGCCTGTCACCTCCATACCCCCCTCCGGACATTGATTTTTCCCGAGGGGAACCATGATGGGAAGGGCATTTTCCTATTTCAATAGCGTCTCAAGGGTTTTGAGCTGCCTATTGGGCCTAACAGCTCTTGCTTTGGCGGGCGGAATGCTTTTCGGATCCGTTCGCCCCAGCGACTTGGCCGGTATAATTTTAGAAACATTCGGATCGGCTTTTCTTACCCTCCTCTTAGCGCTGGTCTTCACAACGTTATTCTGCTGGATGCGGCAAACCAGCCTTAGCAATGATCAAAGACGGCGCCATCCCTGGACTGAGGCTGCGATGCAGGCAGCAGACGGGGTTGCTACATTAGCACTCACTTTTACTCTGCTGGGTATTAGTCTCGGCATAGGCACTCTCGCTGAACGGACACTTACCCCTGGGACGGTACAACTAGTCGTCCGTGACCTTACTAAACATTTTAGCCTGGCTTTCATGACCACGGTGGTAGGGCTACCGATTTCGGCGGCGCTCCGGGCGTTGATCCGGGTTACCGAGGCGCGTTTTGTCGCTGAGGCGCCTCGACGGTTGGTTCATCACCAAGGAGAGACCTAATGAAATTCTTAATTTTTAACGTCGCCGTCACTGTGGCGCTGGTCTATTTGCTTACGGACGAAGGCAAAATGCCATGGTTAAGAGACGCAACAAGTCGCGCCAAAACAATGATCGAAGAAGCGACGTTTGAGGTCTCTGAGGCCGAAAAACACAACGGTCAGGCGACACCAAAACAAATAGGTAAGGTAGCGCCAGCGGCACGTGTCAAAGTCGCATCCGAGGGCAAGCCGATCTCAATTGAATCGGTAGGGGCAGTGAAGCCGGCGGTTGTTGACACTACACAACGCCTGGACCCTGAGCTTAAGCCAAGGCTAATGAGTCCAAAACACAGGTCACTGGACGAGAAAAACAACCTTACTCCCCTTGTGGATCCGGTGACCGTCGATATGCGTCGATCGACCCCAGTTCAGGTTCCGGACAGGACGCCCACGGCCATACCACCTTCTATTAATAGTGGTGATGGAGAGCCAACCCGAGTGATCGGCACACCAAACTTCATGACACCATTGGAGCGCAGTCGTGAGCTCTCCAAATTAGCCCGATCAGCCGAAAATCTTTTCCTGGATCGTCTCGCCAAATAAGCTTAGTCAGGAGGTTTCCAATGGAACAAGACCCGACCCACACCAAGGCAATGGTCGAGGTGGCGCTAGCATTGGCAATGGGATTTTTTAGCATCATGGTGCTGGCGATGGTCTCTATGGGGGCTGGTGTCGACGTGAAACCAGTGCAGGTTGGATTGTTACCCGGCATCTCGGTCGCCACATCCTCTCCCAACAAGCCTACCCCTAACGATTCTAACTCCCCAATCACCCAGGTAAAGCAAGCCAATTTGATCATCTTCCACAATGGTCAGTTCCTAAGTGCCGATTTGCGGCCCATTGACCTAGAGACCTGGCGGGAAACCAGAAGAAAACCAATTCTCGCGGTGGTACCAGGTTTGGATTTTGAAAGCGTGATGAAAGCCCGTAATGACATCGGCTCCGATAATGTGATTGTTACAAGCCTAGACGACCGTTGGTTAGCAAGATTACGAGAATTAGACGAGATAACCGGAAGATTCAAAGTAGAGGTCGAATGAGACTTTCCTGTTTATTCGGTCATGTTGGTTTAGCGGACTTCCGATAGAAGCAATCGTTAGGGGGCGATCCAAAAAACTTTCATTGTTATTTGGCTAATCACCAACGAGACGCCAAAGGCCATTAATAACAAAAACCCGAGAAGCGGCTCTGCCGTCTCCATAACCTTTCCACGATCATTAATGGTGATTGGGAGGTTGGAAATGAGGGCAAAGTTCGGAAGCGTAGAAATACCGTCTGAGTTTCTGAGCTTCACGGTTCTAATAACCATTGCGGTTCTCGCTTGGCTCGGTCATCCCACCCCCGAACATCGCCCAACTCTACCGCTAAGTATCGAGCAGAAAGCACCTCTCGAACCAGAACATCCAAGCACGCTGGTGCTGCCGGCACCACCACCACCATCAATTCCAGACAAACAGTTGTCTGAACATATTCCTATGGCAAGCGAGCCGGCGTTACAAAAATTAATGCAACCCAGCAAAGACGTTGTTAGCTCAAATTCAACAATAAAGGTCCTACGGCCTGTTCCTGAGCCACCTTCGCCCACGAAAATAAAACGTGACATCCTTCAACCGACGTTCGATCAGAAGACGCCCCAGGTGGGTGTTTCGTCCAATTCTGTTGTAAGTATCCAAACGGACCCTATGATAAAATCACCGGCACGACCTGTTCAAAATTGGGCATCCAAGCCCTTGGGCAAAAGGGTAGCGGATAGCGCTACTAGGTTATCGCTACGCCCCCTAAGGCCCCCTCCAGCAACATCTTCACCGAAAGCCATCCAAGCCGCCACACGGCCAATAACTAGACTACAATCAAAAACCAAGCGCACGGGCCGTGCACTATTGCGACAATTGGAGCATGGTCAGGGGCCAGGGATTGAGATCTTCTGGCCAGAGACACCACAACTAAGGCAGCGCCTACATAGCTTGTTGACGAAATGTCATGGCATGCGTTCAGTCTTGATGAGCGAAGACGGTCGGTTGTTCAACACGAATGGTAGACCGGGCGCGCATTCGCAAGTCGACATGGACCAAACAAGCGGCTTTGTGCGCCAAGTTTCCGGTAAAATGACCGCGGCGGAACGCGCCGTCATCGCCCGGATTCGGGCCCATCACGGTGATCAACTATCCGGTGTAGTCGTCCGTCTTTTCCCGCGTTCCGTAGATGCGGGGTTACTTCGCGATCTTCATGCCTTCGGCAGTTTTGACTACGACCATGATCGATCGATTACAGCGGCCTACACAATTAATGCAGGACACGTCCGCATCGTTGATGTTCGTATAGACGGCAAACGTGTGAGTGGCGGGTTCGAGTTGGAGCGTATCGGGCGGGTTTGTCGATGACTTGGCGCCCGGGACCCACAAAAATCATTAGAAGAGTAACGGTATCTTTGTTGTTTTTGTTCCTTTCCAGTTGCATGGGGAGCGGAAGTGGGACGAATATCATGTTGCGGTCGGCCTCTCCACATATCACCAATTCCGATGAGTTATTCCGTCAGCCGCCCAACTGCGTCATCATTATGCCGCTGGTCGGTGATGTTGTTATAGATAATGCTAAAATTGTCGAAACGGTTGTCGCTCGCCACTTTTCTCAGCGTTTAAGCCGCATTGTTGATCCGACAGAACGCCGAACTCTCGAGCGGCATGGCGCATACAACCTATCCGATCCAGTTGAACTCAGACGTTTTGCTCGGATGCTCGGTTGCGGATATGGACTTGAAATAATCGTGCATGCCGCTGCTGATACGTATGGTTTAATATGGGCGTGGCGTCACTTCGACCTCACCCTGACATTAGTCCGCATTGGTGATGAAAGAGTTATCTGGTCGGCGCGGCACGCCCTCAACAGGAGTGCGGGTGGTTTGCCAACCGGGCCGCTCTCCCTTGTTCTTGACAGTGCTCGCGCCGCCAGTTTCGCGAGCAATCACGACGGTAATGAAGCATTAGTCGAGGATGTGGTGCGGCAGACAGTCCAAGGATTTCCGGATTTGCGCTAATTTGTGCGCTTCTTCCCGTTCGCCGACTTGTATTCTGTGATACTCCCTTAAAATTTCCGAACGCCCTCGTATTCCGTGCAACTCTTTAATGACTTCGACAGTTTGCTTGGGGACGTTGAACGCGAAATACTGCGGCAATCCCTCCATGATGAGTGCGCTAGAGATTAAGGACCGTCTCGAAAAATGCAATGAAACACGTCTCAACGGTTTTCATATAACGTTCCAAAATTTCAATGGCACCGAACGGGCCAACATTACCGGGGCGATTGGCGTTTTGGATCAATACCGTATCTCACACCTGTGCCTATCCACTAGCAAGCGCTGAGAATGTCTGTTGGAAACGGCTGACAGTGCAGCGCGGTTCCGCAAAAAACTTCATGAGTTCCTGGAGAATTTCGCGGGGGTGATGCTTTTATAACCAGCACTCCGAGCAGGTTTCTCAGAAAAATATTGATTGGCAAACCCAATGGACCGGAAACTAGTGATGGCACATACGTATAAGATAATCTTGGATTTCCAAGCGCAAGCATTGAGTTGTGATCCACCGAGTTCTTGTTTGATTCACGAACATCGCCGAAACTGCTCTCTGCGGGCCGCATACACTTTCGGACCGTGGTTTTGGATGTAAAGGGGCAAGAGAATGAAAAAGTTCGCTACAGTTATGTATGCTGGGCTTACTCTGATGGCCTGTTCGAGCTATCCAACGCCTGGGCTAGCCGTGGAACCGACTGTCCTGGTTATGGGCGAGGATTGGGACGAAGACACCATTTCGCGTAAGAGCCAAGTGTTTGAACGGGTTATTGACGCGGTAGCGAACCAATTGCAGCAGGATGATTTCAAAGTCATTAACGAGACGATGGCGACGCAAGGCGCGCATGCTCAAGGTAGGGTGCGGCGTACCGACGCGGAATTGTTCAAAATTGCCAAAGCCGTTCAGACACCACCCGTTGATGCCGTTGTGACGTTTAAGATCTATCCGAGGTTCAAGCCCTCGAGCACGACCACCTGGATGAATGCCCTAGTCACAGGCCGGCTGCTGAATGTTTCTAACAATCAGTCTCTAGGTTCTTTTGAAGTCACTTTGCCGGAGGATGTTGCGACTGAGCCAAACTGCAATAAGAACCGGCAATGCGCGATAGAATACATGGGTAAGTACGCGCGAATCCTGGGTCAGGAGTTGGGTGCAGCGTTGTCGATTAAGTTGCGCCGGGCGGCGATTTCTTCCGACGGTTCGACCGCAGCCGTGACCAACCCGTCGAAAAAGAAAGCGGCATTAGTCCAAGCTTACAAACTCACTTTTGACAATTTTAGGCCAAATGAGTTTGATCAGATTGAGGAATACCTCGTTGCATTTTCCAATTATAGCCATCACAAGGTGGTCCAAAGCAGCTCCCGCAATGTGGTCGTCTGGTACGAAACCAACAGCGACGACGCTCGCCTGAAGCGGAACCTGCGCAAGATGCTGACGTTCATGGGTGTGGATGGGCAGGTCAACTGTGTCAACCGTACCTGCAAGGTGACTAAAATCTGACCCCAGGTAAGTTTTCAGCAAATTTTTTTGGGGCCGGTGGGCGGCGTGGAAGCATGCCGCCCTAGCTTTTGACGTGACACCGACCCACTTCTGCTTTGGCTGAAACCGGGCGATCATCGAGAGAAAAAGCGCTTAGGAAGAAACTTAAAAAAATCTGATATTTGGGCCATCAGTGTCGCATGGCTTCGTGCAGGATAAGTCGCACGGTATAAGTTTAGCGTATGCCTCGCGATACCATTGCTTAAAGTTACACGCTTGGATGAGCAGGCAACACCGATTTGACGATGAGGCGTGAGGGTCGCTCTGGCAGAGTTAAATAACTGTCTAGATAGCTAGGCAAACCATACTACCCCCGCCAAAACCATGCTCGAAAACAAAGTGTGACAGGCACGCATCCGGATAACCAGGTCATCGGGCAATAATTGCCGACGACGCATAATCTTGGAGATTAGCAGACCTAGCTTAAACCTATGCCTATCGCCTCGTCTAAAGTTTGTCGCCGCGAAAGCTTATTCTATGTGCTCCATAACTTTCCTGACACGCGTAATTCAGTGCCCCGTTCCAATCAAACCAACAGAGGACTTCAATCCATGTCAGGAATACAATTTAAGTCACAAGTGCTGCGGATCAATGTCTTCGCGCTAACGTTGGCATGCACCGCAGCCGCGCCATTCTTCAGCCCTCAAGTTGATGCGGCTACGCGCACTGAGGTAAAGCGTATGGTAATTGAGGAAGCGCGGAACTCAATTGTCCCACCAGCCCTCGCATTAGCAGTCGCAAAAGTAGAAAGCGACTTTCAGGACCGAGTGCGTAGCCATAAGGGCGCGCGCGGGGTGATGCAAATAATGCCGGCTACCGCGCACTCTGAGTTCGGGGTCCATGCCGACGAGCTGTGGGATCCGCGCCTCAATGTTCAGCTCGGTGTTGATTATCTGGAACGGCTCTACGAACAATATGGTGGTAGCTGGGAATTAGCACTTTCGCATTACAATGGTGGCACGTTAAGGGGGGGTACGGGGGCCGAGGCCAAGCCGCATGGATACACCCGCAAATATGTCGCAGACGTGACCAGGTGGTGGAAACGCTATCAGGATCAGGCGGACGTCTGGGGTTTTGCTGCAGCTATGGGGCAAAGTGAAGACGCCTGGGTTCCGGCCCGTACCAA
This sequence comes from Rhodospirillaceae bacterium, assembly GCA_002722775.1. Lineage (GTDB taxonomy): Bacteria > Pseudomonadota > Alphaproteobacteria > Thalassobaculales > Thalassobaculaceae. Next base: position 8,669 of record PBMU01000051.1, on the reverse strand, counting down.
GGTTGCTAGCGCCGAGACGCAAGGAGAAGCGGACCCGAAATCAGACGGTGACGCTGAATACAGGTTGAGGGCGAAGGTCCAGGCGTTACAGGTCACGCCCACAGTTGTAGAAGCCAGGTCAGAGCCGCATCCGGTCGTGCGTTGGCGGGAACAAGCGATGAACATAAAGGCCGTCCAAGTGGCATACCCAAACCAAACGACCAACAATGGAGGGTTCTGGTTTAGGTTGGCAAATGCGCGCGAGACCTTAGATGATTTTACGCATACAAATCGACGTCCGCGATTTTGACAAAAGCACGTTTTGTTCTTGCGATATCTATCGGAGACCCCAGCTAGCCCAGCGGAAAACGCTCGCTTAATGGCTGGGGAGAGCATCACCCCAGCAAAGGGTAAGCGGTTTTTCGATAGGGAGACAAACGATGTTGCATGTCTAAATTATGGACCAAATCGAACGCGATGATCATCGTCATGGATTTTCAGATCTTCCTGGCTAATTGCTGAAAATAACCTTCAGAGCCAGCATTTAATGAGCAATGTCAGTTCGGCTACAGCATATACATACTAGTGGGGCTATACGCTACTATGCTCGTTTACTTTCCACGACCCAGGCAACGTGACTGCCCAGTTGATTTAGCTGTTTGGTTTGGGCGCATGATTGGCGGGAGATTCGCACGGCTCCTTTTTCCCCAGAATTTTTGCGAGTTCACCCATCATTTCCTAAACTGTTTGGAATGTTAAACTCGAGGGTGGATGGGGTGAATCGTGAGTGACGGAGTTGTCCAAATGTTGCGGGCTGGAGCAGCTGATGGTTCAGTTGCCCAGTTCCGGGCTGTGATTGAGGGTGTGCGATTTACTGGTACGCAGGTTGGAAACCGTTTGGCAAAGATTCTCACGGGCCGCAAAACGTTTGGCAGTGGCTCCAACCGGGATACACCAGTATTAGAGCTCTGCCACCTCACCGCTATGGCTGCCGCCCTCGGTTATGATGATCGCAATGCCCGGTTTCGGTTCTTCCTTGATATGGACGATGAGAAACGAAGCTCGCCAGCAGAAGCGCGCAGGGTCACGCCGGCCGCGGTGCGCCATCGGATCGAAAAAAGGCATACGGACCGTGGATGGTCACGTGATGACTGTGAGCTTACTGAGCGAGGTATGCGCGCCGTTTATGGTTCGGAAACACACGAAGTTTGGTTCGATCGAATACCAGTCTTAATGGCTTTCTTCGAATTTCTTATTGGAATTGATGACGCGACGTTTTTCGCCGAGATGGACGACCTCCTGCAAACAATGATCACACCTCCTGTTACCTTGCGTGGGATAAAAGACGCATCAAACAGGCTCGCCGCTCGTATGCGGCTCTGGCGTCGGTCCAATATAGCCTGGGCAACGCATGAAGAGCGGTTTGACAAAATAGCCCCCTATCTCTCTGAACGGGGACCAGAGGGCAACTGGGTTATTGACGACGAAGCCATTTTTGGCTTCTGGGTACTTCATTCTAATGCAGAAAAGAAACCCATCCGGGAGTACGCTACCGTGTTCGAAGCGTTCGTGAACCTGAGTAAGGTGATGCGTGCCGCGGAGGCCGCCGAGGCAGGTTCGGACGCGCGACGCCTAGGCACGGATTTCGAAGCTGGCGATATTGACGTTGCCGACGACATTGGGCCGATGAGTGGGGAATGGGAAACACCATTAGCGATATTCGATCATCCAGATCTTAAATCGATCCGTTTCTTTAAGGGTGATAGTGAGCGCGCGCCAATCGAGCGGCTAATGCAATATGGACCGGATGCCCAACGGTTGGCTCGTGCCTTTCTTCGCCTTGAGAGTTTCGCACCAACTCAGAACGTGATCTCCAATGCCATTCGCTTCAAGCGAGGAAAAGCAATAATCTCTAACAGTGTTGCTTGCGTTGGTACCGCCAGCTACCAGGCGTACCAAGAGGACATGGAAAGGGTGCTCGAGCATATCCGGCGCTTGCAACTAGCAGTGGTGCACGTACTGCGTCGTGATGTGGATGATGACGTTTACGCACCAATCTCTGAAGATTCCCGAGCCGCTTTTCAGGATTTGCGCCGCAAAGGCTTTGACGACGATGATCCGGACGAAGATCGGCGCGACGCCTTTCGAATGGCGGCCAATGCGTTGCCAAGTGTAGCCGGACAGCTGCGCGGCTTGCTCGAACAGATAAGTGACCTGGAAAAGGACGAGCGTGATCTCGCACTTATTTTCAATGAAGATGTGAGTTTATTTTCAAAACAATTCCGCGCCATTTATGGAGACAGGCAGTGACCCGATTCAAAGCGCCGAGCGCCGAAGCCCTTGTCGAAATTAGGCAAGAGTTTGCTGCCATGGGCACCTACCATGATTTTGTCAATGCAGATAGCGACGAAGAATTCGTGAAGGAAATTACCATGAGTGACCTTTACGCTTATGCAACAGGCGGGGTCTCTTATCCCAACTCTGCTATAGAGGCAGCTCTTGAACGAGCGGCAGGCCTAAGGTCCGCATTTCGTCGGATGGTCTTGGCATTGCCAGGCTATCGTTTCGAACGCGCTGCTGCTGCGAGCGCGGGCGGTACATTGCCGCGCCAAACCCAAGGGGCAGAAATAAAGTTTTCGCCCTCTAGGGCACATGACGACCGGACTTATATCATTATCGAGTTAAAGTCGTCGGTAGAGCCTATTCCCAATTCCCTGGCGGTCTTTGATAGTGAGGATAGAGCGGTTCGGGTGAGCTTACCACCACCGCAGGATAGCATAATTCAATTGTTGGTTCGTAAGGATTCAGACATTCTGCGTGTTCTTAGAGATCCGGATACGGACGTTGTGCTGATGTGACTAAGACCGCAGTCTATATAGCGACCACCAACGGACCGGTGCAGATCGAGTTAGTTTCGCAAGAAAACATCCCTCGGTCTCAGGTCGTTTTATCTGGTGACTTTGTACCACTACCCGATATCACAGAAGAATATCAGCATTTCGTCACGGGGAAGGGACCGGTGGCTCGTGCTTTCGGTCCATTCGAACCACCAATGTTCAGCATGGAGCTATCGGCAAGAATAGAAAGCGGACGTAGTTGGCATCTCGCCGCTTTCGTTGCCCACGGTCTCGCGTCTGAGGATCGACTTGCTGGCCGCGATGACATTCCAAATTCGGTTATCTGGGCAACCGGGGTAATGGCGAATGACTTCTCCGTAACGGCTGAGCATGTAGCTACTAAGTTAGATCAGTCAAAACACTTATTTGAAGACGCTAAAACGGCCGGAAATGATTTGCACATCCTCGTGCCCATCGGATCACTTGATAACGTAAACCAGGAAGCGGCGACAACGGTGCACCAGGTTGATGATGCTCGGGAGATCCTCCAGAATCTGAGCATCGGCACTCATCGGCCAAAGGACCCCTCATCCGGTCAAACTAGTACGCACGGAGAGGTGCAGCCGTTGCCCGCCATACTTAAGAGATGGCGAACTTGGGCAATTGCTGGAACTTCTGCTCTGGTCGTGGCAGTCGTCGCTGAAATTGCCGCAGATTGGGCCACGTCAGAGATGCGTGATTTATCACCAGACGAAAAATCGAAACTCGCCATGGTTCCCCGGCCGCCCCCCAAAACCGTGGATGTTGCATCTAAAGTGTCTTCGCTCTCGGTAAAAAAAATCGCCATTCAACTCGAAGAGATCCGACCATCTCCCGAGATATCTTGCGCGGCGGTGCACTTTGGTTCTGCGTCGGGAAGCCTCGTGCCTGTGCGGTTGAATCGAACAGGCGAGGGCTCGAAGAGTTCGGCCGCCGGACTTTGTGGAATACAGATTGGCGTTACTGGTTCCGATCGATCATCGGACGGCAGGGTATCGGTCCAAATATTGGATGGCCGATTTGTTGGTCGCGAAAATGCGTCATTCGATCTTGGATCGGTGCATAAGGGACCTTGGCGGTTGTATGTGCCTCGTACTCTTAATGAGGCGATCCTTTATAAGGTCAAGGTTGACAGACGGAACGGGCCTGTTCTCTCCATTTCACATAAGGTTGTTCCCTGAATGGAGGCCAATTCAATGTCCGAGAAATATTTGTTCGAAATGATCCCTGTATTCTTTGTCGTAGGACTTTGCTTTGAGTTAGCCTCCAGCGAAGCTCAGGCCGACCATCGATGGCGTTTGGGTGACCAAGTTTGCCAGAGACAAATCGCTGCCGAACCAATAAAGACACATACCGCAGCGGCAACCGAGCCTGTTTTTATTAATCCGAACGCCCTTGTGTTGGAACTGGCACCTGGGCATCGCGATGCATATGGCTCCAATGAAAATCCATCCGTCGATCTGGATATTCGTTTCGCGTATGACTCTGCCGAATTGGAATTAATCTCGATACGTCAATTAGAGGCGCTGGGTGAAGCAATGAAATCTTATGCATTGCGTAAAGCGACGTTTGAGATTATCGGACACACCGACGCGAAGGGCACAACAGCATATAACCAGATATTGTCGGAAAAACGAGCTGCGGCTGTTCGGTCCTATCTCCTTGATCATTTCAGGGTTGATTCTGCACTCATAAAAGCTTTTGGCCGAGGCGAAAACGACCTCAAAGATCCGTCATTTCCAGAATCTGCATTTAATCGAAGGGTCGAGGTGAAGGCGATCTTCAAACGAAGACCGCAATCACCGTCGTCCGGGCCGGCCAATTCGACGCCGCGGACTAATACTAATGGGAAGACTTCCGGTTGGCGAGATGATCGTGCCTCCCCTGACGCCACAAATCCGAACCAATCGGGCGACGAGGCCGAAAGAAAAATCAAATGGTGATTCGCGGTCTAAAGATAATCGCCCTTTTGGTTTCCTTAGCGATCATTGGCGCCAACGACTCAGCGGCTCAGAATAAAAACAAAGAAGTCATCGATAATATTGCTAAACAGATCATCCAGCGGATCTTAAAATCCGGTTCTATGACGGATCGAGTTAAAGATTATATTGATGGTAAGAAGCTTCGCGTTGTGATCTGGCCGTTTGATGAAGAAAATGTACCCATCGCCAAAGACATGGCGGACGAATTACATGACATGGTTACGGCTTCCTTTATCGACCATGCTGATGGGCGTATCGACATAATTAGCCGTGCGGTGATCCACAATCTGATTGAGGATATGCGCGATACGGGTCGATTGCGCAGCGCACAGGATAACCCCAGCGTCGCTTTAATCGAACAAGCGCAGGAATTCGATCTGCTCATAACAGGTAGTATTAGGCCGGCCGGACGCGACGTCCTCATTAGATTTAAGGCAGGGCGCGCTGACGGCGTCATGATAGCGCAATCGCACCCCAAACGGATCATCCTGGAAGCCCAAGAACGGGATGCTAACCGTGTCCCGGTTTCACTCAATCAAGCGATAGCGAACGCTGCTAAAACTTTCGCTAACAATGTGCCGGACATGAAAATTTTGATCCTCGGTGGCCTCCATTATCAGGACACTGGCTTACAACCGACCTTCGCACGGTACGTCATCAATACGCTAAAAGATCATTTAGCCGATACCTACTCAACAATTCTTACAGGCAGGAAATTGTCGGTTGCTCGAATGAGCCGCAACGCAAATAAGATGCGCGGCGTTAGTGTCGAGAGAGGGGAGTTAAATGACGAGGCAATCGCTCGAAATCCCGGCGAATATGTTTTGAGTGGTAAATACTGGGAGTTTGAGAACGCGTTGGAAGTTCAGTTAAATCTCCGAAACAAAGCTGGAGCTTCTTACCCTTGGATTGGGCGGATCCGGCTCGACAGTATTGGTAATATGTCGTTCCGACCAGACCGAATAAAATCAAACCGAAACAGCTTCGATCGACTTCGGGAGACGGACGGCGGTGGATTTGCCTTCAAACTAACGACTGGAGCAGGTGAGGATCCGGTTCTTAAACTAGGTGATTCACTCGAAATCATTCTTAGGGTTGACCGGGATGCGTGGATCTACTGTTTCTATTTCCAGGCCGATGGATCAACGATCCAGTTTTTCCCAAACCCACTCCTCCCAGAGTCCTCACACAACCTTAAATTTATTGGCGAAATTCAATACATTATTCCAGACGAGAAAACGTTTCCGATTAAATTGCCGATCCGAGCACCGACCGGAGAGGAACTGATTAAATGTTTTGCTGCTACCCGCGACGTTACCCAGGATCTGCCAGAGGAGTTGCGCGGCCGTAATCTGGATCCACTTAAAGGCGGCAAGGACGCACAACTCTCGAACATTTTTCAACGCCTGCCAGATGTCACCATAAGCGAAGCCAGTGTCTCGATAACCGTGGTAGAATAAGTTTAAAGGCTCTTAGTTCGCATGCTGAACACAGTTTTCGGTATTTTCATCTAACGGCTGTCCATCTAAATAAATCCAATTTTTTGCTAGTTCATAAGGGTGCTAAACTACCGTTTGTGACCTCCATACCTTTTCAGGAAAATAAATCTGGAAGGGGCTGGACATGCAACAGCACTGCAAATTTGCTTCGGCGCGTGTCAATTCTGTTGGCCGCGGGCTAACCCGCATTTGTTTAATTACTATTGTCGGGGTGACGCTCTCTGCCTGTAACATGACAATGGGCGGCGCCGGCGGTCCTGCAGAGGGTATTGGCTACCGTCAAGCCCGCTTCGCCGAAATGTCAGCGATGAAAGCTTGGCGTGATTGTCGTGACCAAGCGCTCTCACTAGATCGGCAAGCTCGAGATTCCGGCCAACCAGCGCGCTATCTTGCTAGTGCTAGGGCGCTGGAAACCTGTGAAGCCAATGCTGGACCAGAGATCGCAGCGTTGAACACCGAAGAGCGGATGAGAGCCTCAGCGGTCGCCTCTCTCAACTATTTGAAAGGTGGCGACATTGAAAGGGCCCGAGTCAGTTTCGAGAATTTCCAAGGTCATTTCGGCGGTCAGGATCTGCTGTTTGCTGACGGCTCTTCCTACAGCGAAACCATGGATATCTTGCTGGGACTCTCTGAGCCGCAATCTGTAGGTGCATTCAGTATTGCTAATGTCAATCCGGAACTCAAATCCGAGCTCCGGCGGGTGCGCTATTGGGAAAGACAATAGGCCGGAAAGCAAAAATAAAAGGAGACAGATAATGAAAATTCAATCCAGATCCTTTTGCCGGCTGTTTGCTACAACGGCCTTGACAGGTTTGTTGATGGTCGGCGACGCAAGTTATCGAGCAGAAGCCGGCGAAGCCAAAGTGGCTCTTGCATCAGCGCCAACCTGGTCGCCACAAACCAGCGAACGTCTGATTAAACTACCGCCAAGGTATCTCAAGAAATCGCTGGACAAAGATTTCGCAGACTCATCGCTTGGCACTGCCCTTAAAGATGCTGCGTCGAAAATCGGTCACAAAGGCAACACCCTTGCAGATCTGCAGGCCTCGATTGGCCAAGCCGACGGTGAGCTCCGTCTTGAACTACGTCACCAGTTTCTTGCAGAAAAAAGGGCCTATTTGGAACTGGTGGCTGGTCAGATTGACCTGAACCGTCAGCAGGCCCAGACCCGCCTCAAACTCTTTGAGCGTATGCTTAGCGAACTTGCGCGCAAGAAGGCGGCTCACAGCCCTGCGACTCGAGCGCTTGTAGCTAAGCAGACCCTTGCCCGTGATCGCCTGCGGTCAAGTTTAGCTGACGTCGATCTTAAAGTTTTTGAAACGGCGACCGTCCCTGAAAGCCGCTACGCGGTGAAATACGGGCAAAACGTCCAGGCTATCCAGCAATTGCTCGCGCGCATAAATACTCATGCGATGAGCCAATCGCTGACGGCTGAGGGCACCCAGATGACTAAGGAGGAGTTCATCCGCCACATGGTCACTGAGGCAGAAGCAGAACTGGCGTTAGCTGACCAAGATGACACCGTCCTCGGTTACATGGCCAAGTTGGTCGCTTTGGATGCGATGGCCCTCTCGGAGGAGGCGATGGATGCGGAGCTTGCTGACAGCCCACTCCCTGGTAACGCTGGGCCTGCCACGGCGGTCAACTTCTTTATGAGCAACTGAGCCGTATAACGGCGCGTCAATACTAGGAGACTGACAATGAAACCGATCACCAAGACCGTCATCATCGCTGCATTGGCTATCACTGTAGGCGGCAACATTGAAGCCGGCGTAGCCAACGCCGGTACTTTAGAGAACTTGGAACGGGAGCGTGCTTTTCTAGTCAAAACTTTTTTAGATCCAAACCTCGCCGCGGAAGACCGACTGGTTAAAATCGAGTCTGGAAAACCGCGTCTGATAGATCTGGAGCGCATGGTTCTGCGTGACGATAGCTTGACCGCTCGTAACACGCCCGTCGTGCGCAAGGCGTTCGCAAATTACGACCTGACGTTCCTAGTACACGCTAGCGCCGAGAGAAATCGGGGAGTAGTTGATGTTTGGCTAGAGCAAATTGGGATCACCACGGAGTCACTGATGTCCGCGGTGAAGGTCGGTGGTTAATTTTCTACAGTCTAAACGGCATATTATCAAAAGAGGCAAATCATTGGGAAAAAGAAAAAGAATGTGGAAGCCAGTTTACCTCAGCGATACGGTGTTAACCGCCTTGCTGGAGGTCGCCGACGCGCCTCAATAACTCCCCTACATGTTTATTATATGTGTACCCATGACGGGACCGTAGAGAGGCTCAAAACCCTCGTTTCGGTCTTGTCTTGGTTACCGTGAGGGAAATAC
>PBMU01000050.1 GCA_002722775.1 Rhodospirillaceae bacterium | reverse complement strand
TCGGGTCGCGCTCTGCGGTCACTTTGATCGGGCCTTTGCCAAGATCGAGCGAGCCCTCTGCGACGACGATATCACCTGGAAAGCGGCCATGGTTACTGTCGTATTTGAGCAGATGCGCGTTCGAGGCCACAGGTCCAAGGTCGTTTATCGAGACGACTTGCAGATCATCGCGTCCGCTTTCGTGTATTGCCCGCAACACTAGCCGCCCAATACGGCCAAATCCGTTGATCGCTACTTTCACGGTCATCGAGGGTCTCCCAAAGGTATCCGTGCGTTGATATTAATTGCCCTGGAGGGCGGATTTCGCGGCGGTGACAATCGCCCCCACGGTGATCCCGAAATGTTCGTAAAGTGCTGCACCGGGGGCAGAGGCTCCGAAACTATCCATGCCGACGAAACGGCCGGATGCTCCGAGCAATCGATCCCAGCTTTGGCGCATGCCAGCCTCTATCACGACTAGAGCCGAGTCCGGAGCCAATACCTCTTCCCGGTACGCTGGATCCTGGACAGCGAAAGCCTCGAAACAAGGCATGGAGATGACTGCCGTCGCGATCCCATCGGCTTCCAGGGTCTGTTGGGCCTCGACGGCAAAAGACACTTCGGAGCCGGTGGCAACTAGTGTGACGGCGCGGGCGTTACTCGGCGCGCACAACACGTAGCCCCCCCGGGCCGAGAGGTTTTCGTCCACCTGGGTCCGAAGTTGTGGCAGACCCTGACGGGAGAGCGCAATTACCGAAGGGGTGCTCTCTGCGGCGAGGGCTGCTTCCCAACACTCGGCTGTTTCAACCGCGTCCGCCGGTCGATAGACATTAAGATTCGGGATCACGCGCAATGCGGAAAGATGTTCGACGGGGTGGTGCGTCGGCCCATCCTCGCCGAGGCCGATCGAGTCGTGGGTCATCACATAGATCACACGCAGGCGCATCAAGGCCGCGAGGCGGATTGCGGGACGGCAATAGTCCGTGAATACTAAGAATGTGCCACCATAGGGGATGATGCCGCCATGAAGCGCCATGCCGTTCATGGCGGCGGCCATCGCGTGTTCGCGGACGCCGTAGTGCAAGTAGGTTCCCCCAGTATTGTTTTGATCGAGGACTTCATGTGATTTCGATTTGGTGTTGTTGGAGCCGGTGAGATCCGCTGAACCACCAATGAAGCTGGGGAGATTTGGGGCGATTGCGTCGATTGCCATTTGGGAGGCGACCCGGGTGGCTATCTTTGGGGGATCCGCAATCAAGGATTTTCTGTGGTCGATCAACGCTATCTTGACGCTGTGGGGAAGCTCACCGCCGATCGCCGCCTCGAACGGGCGTCGTTCGCCGGAAGTGTAAAGGCGGCCTTCCCAGGCTTCCCGGTCTATTGTTCCCCGGGCGCCGATTTCACGCCAAGCCCGGAGGATATCGCCGGGGATCTCGAAAGGTGGATGTGGCCATTCGAGGGCTTTGCGCGCGAGTGTGATCTCGTCCGAACCCAACGGCGCTCCATGTGATCCCGCGGTTCCTTCCTTGTTAGGGGCGCCGTAACCAATCGTCGTCTTGGCCGCGATCAGCGATGGTTTATCGTTTTGCCGGGCTCTTCCAATGGCATTGGTGATTGCCTTTGGATCATGCCCGTCGACCGTAAAGGCATCCCAGCCAAGTGAAGCGAAACGGGCGATCTGATCATCGGAGACACAAAGGTCCGTTGGCCCATCTATCGAGATCCGATTATCGTCGAACAACACAATCAACTTGGAAAGTCCAAGATGCCCCGCGAGCGAAGCCGCCTCGTGACTGATGCCTTCCATCAGGCAGCCATCACCGGCGATGCAATATGTGTGGTGGTCGACGAGATCTGGGCCAAAACGGGCGGCAAGATGAGCTTCGGCTATCGCCATACCAACAGCGTTTGCAAAACCCTGTCCCAGCGGCCCTGTGGTGGTCTCGATTCCCTCGGCCATTCCGAATTCAGGGTGGCCAGCGGTTCTCGAGCCTAGTTGGCGGAAATTGCGAATCTGATCGAGGGTCATGTCCTCGTATCCCGTGAGATAGAGGAGCGAATAAAGTAGCATCGATCCGTGACCGGCCGACAGAATGAACCGATCACGGTCCGCCCAGCTGGGTGCCTTTGGGTCAAATTTCAGGAACTTTGAAAAAAGAACAGTCGTAACGTCCGACATGCCCATCGGCATACCCGGATGACCCGACTTCGCATTCTCGACCGCGTCCATGGAAAGTGCCCTGATCGCGTTCGCGAGATCAGAATGTGGGACCGAGGCACTGGAGCGTTGATTATTGGAAAAGGGGATTGAAGCCATGCGCAGATCTACCGCTTTGTTCAATTGGACCACGCAACAATCGACGGCCAAGATCCAGGTTGTCGCCAAGGTTCGTAAGTGTACCGGAAAACGTCCGGCGGCCCGGGTAGGAGCAAAAATGCCCCGTTGCCGCCGCATGCGTCAACAATCGAATCAGAGTTATCAGCCAGTAGCTTTGTTAATTTGTCCTCGAGCCAGTCCTGAGGACCTCGATTGACGAGCCCTTGGCCCGATCGCTATGCTTGCAACACGTTATTTCTTGCCGATATTCCGGGAACAAGGGGGCGATGGTCGATGATAAAACTCGATGACGCCATAACGCGTCTCGAAGGTGCGGTCGACAATGTAGAGAACGCCTTTGTTGCGGCGCTTGCGCGAGGCGGGGATACGGAAGCGCTGATTGCGGAACTGGAGGCAGCCAAACGCGACTATGCGGCCTTGGCCGCGACTACAGACGAGGTGAGTGAGAAGCTGGACACCACAATTAGCCGCCTGAAGTTCGTTTTGGAAAACTAGCCGTGGCTCAGGTCGATATATCTATCAACGGACAGACATACAGGATCTCCTGCGAGGATGGACAGGAGCAGCGTCTGCGCGATCTGTCTTCGATGGTTGATGCGCACGTGAAGGATCTAGTGGAACAGATAGGGCAAGTCGGACACACGAGGCTTCTAGTGATGGCCTCTTTACTGGTTGCCGATGAATTAGTGGACCTGCGCGAGACCGTGAAAAAAGTAGATGGCGAGACGAATGATGAAAGCGACACGCGCGCTATTAAGGCGATAGAACGTATTGCTGGCCGCCTCGAAGCCATTGCAAGTCGCGTAAACCAAGCTTAATTATAAGTGTGGACGGTGGCTGCACGGTTCGACACAACCAAACTTATCCCTGGGGCTATAACCATTCTCCGGGAGCTGCCTCTGTCGTGGCCGTGGCCACGGTACGCGGTGCCCACCTGCACTTGCAGGCCGCAGAGGATTAAAAGGAGTGACGGCCGAGGTGGCTTCCGTCCTTTTTGTTTACAAGGCGGCGATCCCGAGAGGGTCGCCGCATGACGACGACAAACGGATTTGGGGATGATATCGCCGCCGCGAAGAGACAATTGCGCTCAGAGATGTTGGGTCTCCGTGAACGACTGCACCAGCAACCGGGCGATGTTTCCACGCGGTTATGTGAACAATTTCACCAATTCTGGGTGCCTGCGTCAAAAACCGTGATTTCCGGGTTTTGGCCGGTTCGAAACGAGGTGGACTTGCGTCCACTGTTTCATGATTTGCACGCAAGGGGATGCACGATCGTGCTACCAGTCGTGGTAGCCAAGAGATCGCCCCTGGCCTTTCGTCTATGGACACCGGCAACGAATTTGGTCAGCGGACAATTCGGTATACCAATTCCACCTGAGGGCGCGCCGACCTGCGATCCAGATTGGCTAATGGTGCCTTTTCTGGCCTATGACCAAGAAGGGTTCCGTATTGGATATGGTGGAGGATTCTACGATATTACGTTGGCCAACCTACGCCGAAAAAAGTCGGTATTTGCGATCGGCGTGGGATTCGATAGCCAACGCGTCGAGCGTGTGCCGGTCAACTCGAATGATGAAAGGCTTGATGCGATCATGACCGAACGTCGCGTGTTGCTGGTGGGAGGATGATCGGATGCGGGTTCTGTTCCTAGGCGACATCGTGGGGCGCGCGGGACGGCATGCGGTGCGGACGTACCTGCCGGTTCTGCGTGACCATCTTGTGCCGGACTTCATCGTTGTAAACGCTGAAAACGCAGCTGGTGGTTTCGGTATTACAGAGTCGATTTGTGATGCATTATTTCAAGTGGGCGCCGACGTAATTACAACTGGGAACCATGTTTGGGATCAGCGCGACATCATCGAACACATTGACCGGGAGCGGCGCTTGCTTCGGCCGATTAACTATCCTATTGGGACACCTGGTGGCGGTGTTGGTCTTTTTGAAGCTCCGAATGGTCGTCGTGTGCTGGTAATCAACGTCATGTTGCGGTTATTCATGGATCCATTGGATGACCCCTTTCGGGCCATTGATAGGGTGCTTGACAAAACGCCACTCGGTTTTGAGGCCGATTTCGTTTTAGTCGACATGCATGGTGAGGCGACGAGTGAGAAAATGGGCATGGGGCATCACCTCGATGGTCGTGTCAGTGCTGTTATTGGCACTCACACCCACGTCCCGACGGCGGATACGATGGTGTTGCCGGCGGGAACAGCCTACCAAACTGACGCTGGCATGTGTGGTGATTATGATTCCGTTATCGGCATGAAGAAAGACTCACCATTGGTTAGGTTCACGACCAAGATGCCAAGCGCCCGATTTGAGCCAGCGGAAGGCGAAGGGACGGTCTGCGGTGCTTTCATCGTTACGGATGACCGTACAAGTCTTGCGACCAGCATCGAGCCGGTGCGTATCGGCGGGGTGTTGAGTGAAACGATGCCCGTAGGTTAATCGCCCAGCTCCGTCGACTAAATGTAGGCTATTGCGGATTTTGCACCTAAATCGCCAATTGGATATGATCCGGCGAAAATTACCCAGATGAGAATGGGTCAGGTCCAAACAGTTAAGTGCCCGGGTAATCTGCGTCGGCTGGTGGGCGGTAAGTAAAACGTATTTCCGAGTGCTGGCTCCAACTGGCCTGTCTCGCTTCTATTCACTTCTAACAGAAAATTCTGTGGGATCGAAAACCGGCACATTTTTCAATTCGCGAAAGGAACATCCGCGAACCTCGATCTGGAGACCAGTGTTATGGTGGTCATAATACTGCCCAAATTTAGGGATACTTTTTTCACCCGTGTCAGGTGCAGGCGGCTACTACATCTGGTATAGAGTGGAAATGAGATAACAAGTGCCGCCAAATTCCAACGGCCGGAAGGCAACATGGCAGGTCATTCTCAATTCAAGAATATCATGCACCGCAAAGGTGCTCAGGACAAAAAACGCGCAAAAATCTTCAGCCGGTTAATCCGGGAATTGACGGTAGCTGCGAAATTAGGCCCCGACGCAACGGCGAATCCGCGATTGCGGTCCGCAATTGCAACTGCCAGAGCTGCTAATATGCCCAAGGACAATATTGAACGTGTTTTGAAGAAGGTCGCTGGAGGTGACGACGGCACCAGTTATGATGAGATCCGGTACGAGGGCTATGGGCCAGGTGGAGTGGCTATGATTGTCGACACATTGACCGATAACCGAAATCGCACCGCGTCGGAGGTGCGCGCGACCTTTAGCAAGTTCGGTGGGAATCTTGGCGAAACAAATAGTGTCAGCTTTATGTTTGATCGTGTGGGTCAGGTGATTTATTCGGGTGTCGTTGCGAGTGGGGACGACATGTTTGAGGCCGCGCTAGACGCCGGAGCCGAAAACGTGGAGTCCACCGACGACGCACACCAGGTCACCTGCCAACCGGGAGATTTCGGCTCGGTTTGCGAGTTTCTAGAAGAAAAGTTTGGTTCTCCTGAGACCGCCGGGTTGGCCTGGAAACCCCAGAGCACTGTCGCTGTTAATGAGCACCAAGCGAGTACCTTGTTGAAATTGCTGGATGCGCTGGACGAAAACGACGACGTGCAGGCCGTTTCAGCAAATTTCGAAATCGCTGACGACGTGCTCGCGAAGTTGACAGCTTGAATGGCTGGGGACGGGCCCCAGATGCGCTTGCTTGGTCTCGACCCCGGCTTGCAAAGGACGGGGTGGGGCGTGATCGATTTGGAAGGCAGTCGACTCAGGCATGTTGCAAATGGCGTAATAGTTTCGAGCTCTAGGCTTCAAATAGGGGAGCGTCTTGTCCAACTTCACCGAGGGTTGCTTGAGGTCTTGACTGAATTCGCACCGGATGAAGCTGCAGTCGAACAGACATTCGTTAACAAGAACCCGGAATCAACCCTAAAACTCGGTCTTGCCAGGGGAGTAGTGCTTCTAGCGCCCGCGTTGGGTGGCTTGTCGGTGACTGAATACGCACCCAATAGAGTTAAGAAGTCAGTTGTCGGGGCTGGCCATGCCGACAAGAAACAAGTCCAATTGATGGTGTCCAAGTTGTTGCCGGGCGCGCACTTGGAAAACGCCGACGCTGCCGACGCATTAGCGGTGGCAATTTGTCATGCCCATTTCACTAAGGCTTATATTAAAGGAAAGGTGCCGGGCGTTAAGACCCCACGGAACCTGGCCGGGACCGGAATGCACCGGGCGATTGCTGCCGCCCTCGCTAGGGAACCGGCGAGATGATCGCAAAGCTGAAGGGGATTTTGGATAGTCACCACGAGGATGGCGTGATCATCGATGTCGGTGGGGTAGGTTATTTGGTCTTCGCCTCATCCCGCACTCTGGGACAGGTCGGTTCGTTGGGTAACACGGTGACCCTTCATATCGAAACCCACGTGCGTGAAGACCACATCCATCTGTTTGGGTTTGCGACAGACAATGAACGGCAATGTTTTCAAGTTTTACAGACCGTCCAAGGGGTGGGTGCGAAAGCGGCGTTGTCGATCCTGTCAGCACTTGCGCCCGACGAGGTCATGCAAGCTGCTACCGCCCAGGACCGTTCAGCGCTGACCCGCGCCGATGGCGTTGGGCCCAAACTTGCGGGCCGCATTGTCAATGAACTTAAGGACAAGGCTTTTGACTGGGCCTTGGGTTGTGGGGTCAACTCGGGCGGTCTGGCTTCTGCGAGTGTGTCGACCAGCGGCGACGGTGATGCTTTAGAGGATGCAATCTCAGCGTTAGTCAATCTAGGATACGGTCGGGCGGATGCGCTTGGTGCGGTGGTCGCTGCTGGCCGTTCGCTTGGCGTCGATGCGCCACTAGATCGGTTAATAGCTACCAGCCTGAAGGAGTTGGCCTCTTGAGCCTCGACGGCGGCAGCCTGGGGTCAACATCCGATCGCTTGATCGATGTAGAAGAGTTACCGGGTGACGCCCGAGGCACGACCCTCCGTCCTTTAGTTCTCGACGACTTCGTTGGGCAGAAACAGTTGCGCGAGAATTTGAAAGTGTTCATTGAGGCAGCGCGTGTTCGCCAGGAAGCGCTGGATCATGTCTTGTTTCATGGCCCCCCGGGCCTGGGAAAGACGACGTTGTCGCAGATTGTGGCGCGTGAACTTGATGTTGGCTTTCGTATGACATCGGGTCCAACGATTGCCAAGGCTGGGGATCTGGCTGCATTACTAACAAATCTCGCGCCACGGGACGTTCTATTCATCGACGAAATCCATCGTTTAAATCCTGCAGTGGAGGAAGTGCTCTATCCCGCGATGGAGGATTTCCAACTCGATCTCATAATCGGTGAAGGTCCCGCCGCGCGGTCCCTGCGGATTGATCTTGCGCCATTTACCCTGGTAGCCGCGACAACGCGATCAGGCCTGATCACCACGCCCCTGCGTGAGCGGTTCGGCATCCCGATGCGATTGCAGTTCTATACCCCAGAGGAACTTCACCAAATCGTAATGCGTGGGGCGGACCTCCTGTCGATGACTCTCACCAAGGACGGCGCGGAGGAGATTTCGCGCCGTTCTCGGGGAACACCACGGGTGGCCGGTCGGCTATTGCGCCGTGTACGGGACTTCGCTGGTGTGGCGGGCATTGAACTGATCGACGCGGCGATCGCCGGCTCCGCACTCAATCGCCTAGACATCGACAGTCAGGGACTGGATGCGATGGACCGGCGATATCTCATCTGTATCGCAGAGAACTATGGCGGCGGTCCTGTCGGAGCCGAGACTCTCGCTGCCGCGCTTTCAGAACAGCGTGACGTCATAGAAGAGGTCATCGAGCCTTATCTTCTTCAACAGGGACTGATCGGTAGAACGCCACGTGGGCGCGTGCTGTCTGCGTTTGGTTACCGTTATCTGGGAATAAAGGAGCCGCACCGCGGAGGACAAATGGATCTGCTTGTTAAGGCTGAGGACGGAGGGTCGGAACTTGAACGCGGTTGAAATTGGAGAACCAGCCTCGGGATCGTGCGCCGGATCATTACACGGCTTTCGCGTCCGGGTTTATTATGAGGATACCGATGCTGGCGGAATTGTTTATCACGCGAACTACCTTAAGTTCGCGGAGCGGGCACGAACCGAATTTCTGAGACTCTGCGGCATCGGGCAGGACGCAATGAGGACAGAGAACGGAATAGGCTTCGCGGTACGCCGCTGCGTCGTCGACTTCCAGGCCCCTGCCCGCCTCGACGATGTACTGGAGGTGCGTACCCGCTTGCACGGCGTAAAGGGTGCGCGGGTCAACGCCGAACAATGGCTTTATAAGGTAATGGACAACAAGGTCGAACATGACTGGTGCGTGCGCTTAAAGCTCGAACTCGCTTCTATCGGCAGATATGGACGACCTGTCCGTCTACCCGAAAGGGTCCGCGAAACATTCAAGATGGCATTGGTAACCTGATAGCTGAAACTGACGGAAAATCCATGGAACAAAGCATCGTTGATAGTGTTCAACTCGCGGGTTCGGCTAATACTGACCTTAGCATTTTAGGTCTGTTCCTGGCCTCTGATCCGATCGTCAAGACTGTGATGATTGGTCTGATTTTAGCGTCGATATGGAGTTGGGCGATTATCATCGACAAGGTGATGCGAGTTCGTCGTTTGCGGTCCCGGGCCCGCTCCTTTGAGGACAGTTTTTGGTCAGGGGGGTCGCTAGAGGATCTCTACGACCGGATCGGGAATGCCCCACCCGACCCTATGTCGGTTGTTTTCGTGGCCGCGATGCGAGAGTGGCGCCGCTCGGCGGCGAAAGGCCTTGTTTCGAAGGGCGAAGAGGTGCGTGCCAGTCTTCGCGTAAGGGTAGAGCAGATCATGAACCTTACGATTGGGCGTGAGATGGAGCAGCTCGAACGGCACATGTCGTTTCTTGCATCGGTCGGTTCCACCGCGCCTTTCATCGGGTTGTTTGGAACGGTCTGGGGGATCATGGATGCGTTCCAGTCGATAGCTGCGACCAAGACCACGGCCCTTTCCGTGGTGGCCCCTGGAATTGCCGAAGCACTGTTTGCTACGGCTCTCGGATTGATCGCCGCGATACCGGCGGTTGTTGCCTACAACAAGATTAGCCATGATCTCGATCGGTTCTCTCAACGCCTCGAGGCTTTTTCGGGCGAGTTCATCTCGATCCTCTCTCGCCAACTTGACGAGGGAGCTTGATCGATGGCACTGCAGCCGGTGAAGCGGGTGAATGGAGGTGGGCGAGGCAAGTACCGTCCAATTAGCGAGATTAACGTGACGCCCTTTGTTGATGTCATGTTGGTATTACTCGTTGTTTTTATGGTGACCGCTCCCCTTCTAGTTCTCGGCATTCCGGTGCAGTTGCCCAAGGTCTCCAAGGAATTCATCATCGCCGACGAGGATCAACCGTTGAACGTAGAGGTTGATGTCCACAAGAGGATATATCTCAACAAGACGGAGATTACGCTGCTGAAATTAACGGCGCAGCTTCGCCGTATCCGAACAGCTAATCCGAAACTCAAAGTTCATCTTCGGGGCGACGCGCGGGTCAATTATGGTGCTGTCGCCGTAATCGCAGGAGAAATACGTAAGGCGGGAATTCAGGTGATCGCGCTACGGACCGACCTCGCAACCAACCAACGCGAACTCGAGGCTTTCCCGCAGCAACTTGGCGGTAATGCGCCGGGTCGGCGAACCGGCAGTGGAGGTTGATTCAGGATGCGGTTTGCATGCACGATTTCCGCGGTGATGCATGCTGTGGTGATCGCGATCGCTTGGTTGGGCTTGCCGCATCTTCGAAGCGCACCAGTCAAACTTGATGAAATAGTCTTCGTCAAACTGTCTGCACTCGGCGACGTGACCAATATTCCCTCCGAAATATTGAAACCAGAGCCTAGACCCAAGAAGGACGAAACTAGGTTAGACGTGCAACCAGAAACTCCCAAGATAAGGCCTAAGCCTATACCAGTGACTGAAAAACAAGCGACACCGCTACCGCCGCCTCTACCTCCGGAATCGATCCGCGGGTCCGAGCCTACAGTATTGAGAAATGAACCGACCTCCCCACCACCGAAGCCAAAACCCACCCCAAAGCCGGTTAAAGTAGTGGCGGCACCTAAGCCCGTGCCTAGACCAAAAACTCGCGCAGCGCCCCCGAAACCAAAATCCGCGTTGCCCAAACCCAAACAAACGGATCGAGAGCAAATGTTTTCAAGTCTCTTGAAGAATTTGGCTGAAAGGCCGCCCGAACCTACCAAGCCTGCCGAACAGAAAAAAAGCCTGTTAGAGAGGGCTCGCGAAGCCGCGAAGAACCAAACCAGCCGGTCGTTCGATCCCGATCGGAAGGTCACGATTAGCGAGATCGAAGCCGTCCGCCGACAACTAGCCCAATGCTGGAATGTTGGTGCGGGAGCGAAGCAGGCGGGCTCTCTGAGTGTCGAGATCGAAATGGTCATGAACCCTGATGCCACGGTACGAGAGGCCAGAGTTCTGGATCGTCCGAGGATGAAAACCGATCCGTACTTTAGGTCCGCCGCTGAAGGCGCACTGCGCGCAATCAAACACCCCGATTGCGTCCCCCTTAGGTTACCGCTGGACAAGTATGGGGATTGGAAGAAATTCACGTTCAACTTTGATCCGTCCAGGTTGGTGCAATAACGTACGGAGCTTTTTTTATGATTCGCCAAGCCATTTCAAATCCCTTTGTCGGGTCTTTTTTTGTGCTTTCCCTGACCTTGGTCAGCTCACTCTATGCTGGCCAGATTGCCAGGGCGGAACTGCGAATTGATGTTACCCAGGGACGTGCTGATCCTATGCCGATCGCCGTTGCGGATTTCGTTGCCCAGGATCCCACTTCGATCCAGATAGGTAAGGATCTTGCGGGGGTGATTTCGGCAAATCTTGAACGTTCCGGTCTGTTCGAGCCGATAGATCAAGACGCGTTCATTCAATCTGTCGTGGCGTTAAACGTTAGGCCATCATTCGCGGATTGGCGTGTATTGAACGCCCAAGCATTTGTCCATGGGGCTGTGGCTATGCAATCCGATGGAAGGCTAAGGGTCGACTTTAGGCTCTGGGATGTGTTCGCGGAACAACAGATGGTTGGCAACGCTTATTTTACTGTGCCTGCCAATTGGCGGCGTGTCGCCCATATCATTTCCGACCTGATCTATGAGCGAATTACTGGGGAGAATGGCTATTTCGACACGCGTGTCGTTTACATCGCGGAAAGTGGTACGCCGGATCGCAGGAAGAAACGTTTGGCAATTATGGATCAGGACGGAGCAAACCACCGATTCTTGACGGATGGATCTGATTTGGTCCTCACGCCCCGGTTCTCCCCAACCACACAGGAGATCACTTACCTCGCTTACTACAACGACAAGCCAAGGGTCTACATTTTCAATATTGATACCGGTCAGCAGGAGGTTTTGGGTGACTTTCCAGGGATGACCTTCGCGCCAAGGTTTTCACCCGACGGCACCAAGGTGATCATGAGTCTTGGACGCGACGGTGTTACGGACATCTATACCATGGACCTTGCGACGAGACGGCCAACGCGACTAACTAACTCGCCTTCGATTGACACTTCTCCGACCTACTCGCCAGATGGCCGGCGTGTTGTGTTTAATTCCGATCGAGGCGGCAAGCAACAGATCTACGTGATGAACGCTGACGGTAATGACGTGAGGCGGATCAGTTTTGGCAGGGGACGCTACGCTACCCCAGTCTGGTCACCACGTGGTGATTTAATAGCCTTTACGAAAATGCATAACGACACTTTCTATATAGGCGTAATGAGCCCGGACGGATCCGGTGAAAGACTGTTGACCAGCGGATATCTTGTCGAAGGTCCCACATGGGCGCCCAATGGCAGAGTACTAATCTATTTCAAGCAAACACGATCGGATGCGAGAGGCCTTGGTGGGAGTGTAAAATTGTGGTCGATCGATCTTACGGGCGATAACGAACGGGAAATTTTGACCCCGGCCGATGCTTCCGATCCAGCGTGGTCTCCCCTAATTCCATGATTGTGGACATTTTTTCATCGAACCATTTGGGTTTCCAGGAAAAATTGGGTATTTTCGTGCACGTGTCTCTGTTAGAACGACCACAAGAATACCTCATGGCCGTCCTGTGCGGTTTGTGTTTGGGGTTGTGGGAATTTTAACGTCATCCAGAGGGGTGTCCAAATGCGTTCCAAGATCTTGAGTTTGTTCGCCGCTGTCGCTTTGCTCGCTGCTTGCGCGCAAGACTCCCAACAAGACGGCGGAAGCAGTGGTAGCGGTGCGACGACGGCCAACACACCGAAGGCGACAGCGGCACCGAAAAAGAAAGTTGCCTCGAAGCCGGCGCCCGGCTCGAAGGAGGAATTCGTTGCCGAAGTTGGTGACCGTGTATTCTTCGGTGTCGATCAATCAGACCTGAACCCAGACGCGCAATCGACGCTTGATCGGCAAGCTGCTTGGCTAAAGAAGTATCCGAGTGTTCGAGTTGCCGTCGAAGGCCATTGCGACGAGCGGGGAACCCGCGAGTACAATCTTGCGCTTGGCGAGCGCCGCGCCAGCGCAGTGCGTGATTATCTCGTGGCACGTGGTATCGACCCGAGCCGTCTCAGCACGATCAGCTATGGCAAGGAACGTCCAGTAGCTTTCCCAAGCAACGAGGAAGCTTGGGCCCAAAATCGGCGGAGTGTGACGTCGGTAAACTGAGGCCCGGAGTGCTTTGATAAGAATTGATAGGCGCCGGTCCGGCAAGGGAGCCGAATCGGCGCCTTAATTTTGTCTAAACAAGATCGCACGCTTTTCATTCCAGACGCCAATGCGGCGACGTTCAGGCAAACGGGAGGGGTGATCTTGATTGGACGTAAACTGATTTCCACTACGATCCTCGCTTTGGGCGTCTTTTTCGCTGGGTTACCCTCCGTTGCGTTGGCTCAGTCAAACACTGAACTGGTCAATCGGCTTAGTCGTCTGGAACGGGAAATAAGCGATTTGCAGCGTCACATTTTCGGTAACGACGGGAAGACGCGTCCGTCGATCACCTCTACGCCCGTGTCGGTTGGTGCTGGCGAAGAAGAAACCGCTGGTACGGCGGCCCGCACGGAAATCCGATTGCAACAGCTTGAAACTCAGTTGCGTAACTTGACGGGCAAGGTCGAGAATGTTGATTTCAAACTTGACCAACTTAACTCGAGAGTCGACAGTTTGGTCTCGGATCTGGACAAGCGGCTTGCCGCTATTGAGGGGCGTCCGGCAGAACCAGGGATGGCCGTCTCGAAAAATCTACAGAGCAATAACGATTCAGCCAGTGGCACGGCATCTGAATCCGAGCCGGGCGATCACGAGAAAGCTATTAAGCCGGGTGTCCTCGGCTACCTTAGCCAGAACGATCTTCGTAGAATCGAGGCTGATAAAATCGGGAAGACGCAGTCAACCGTAGTGGACGCGTCGGAAAGTAATTCAAGCAGGGTGAAGCCTGAAGCTCGTCAAGTCAATTCGGCACCTGGCACTGTACTGCCCGAAGGGGCACCGTCGGAAAGATACAAGCATGCTTGGAATTATTTGATGCGACACGACTACGAACTCGCTGAACGGGCCTTCCGTGAATTTACGAAAGCCCACGGTGATGATCCGTTGGCTGGCAACGCGATGTATTGGCTCGGTGAGACGCACTATGTTCGCGGTCAGTTTGCCGAGGCTGCCGTAACTTTTGCGGAAGGCTATGAGAAGTACCCAGGCAGCCCAAAAACGGTTGACAACCTGTTGAAGCTCGGATTTTCCCTGGCTCGTCTGAACAGGATCGAAGATGCATGCGTCGCATTAGCTCAACTTCGTGATGAATTTCCTAATGCATCGGCGACCATAAAACGCCGGACGATGAGCGAGGGTGAGCGGATTGGCTGCAAGGGATGAACCGTGGACCTTACCCTGAAAGGGTCTCTGCCCAGACACCGCGCTGAACCGATCACGAACCTTGAGTTCGCTGGCCTAATGGAGCGATGCCCGCGCGCCGCCTCAGCGCGCCAACTCGCTGTTGGGGTTTCTGGGGGGGTGGACAGCATGGCTTTAGTGCTCTTGGCGGCAGACTGGGCTCGGTCGCGCGGGGTAAACCTTACCGCGCTGACTGTGGATCATGGTTTGCGCCCGGAAGCCATGGCGGAGGCGGCTCAGGTTGCTGCGTGGCTCGCGGAGCGGGACATTGGCCATGCGGTACTTAGAGTGCGCGAAACACGACCTGTCTCGGGTATTCAAGAAATAGCTAGAGATTGGCGGTTCTCCGCCCTAGAGCAATGGCGACAGGACCACGGCGCTGAAAGTATTTTGCTCGCTCATACAAGAAATGACCAGGCCGAGACACTTTGGCTTAGGATCAAGGCTGACAGTGGACCTGACGGTCTCGCGGCCATGACACCCGAAGTGCGGATCGGTGGATTACCGGTTTCTAGGCCTCTGCTGACCGTGCCCAAGATTCGCCTTGCCGCCGTTTGCGATGCCCACCAACAGGCTTGGATCGAGGATCCCAGCAATCAAGATAGTTCCTTTGCCCGCGTCCGAATACGTTATTTGTTACCTGTTCTCGAAGACTTGGGTCTAGGGGCGGAGAAAATGAGCAATTTCGCCGATGTTATGTCCCGCCTTCGAAAAGCGGTGGATAATCTGTGTGGTGAGTTCCTTGCAAAGCACGGTGGCGTGTCACCCTATGGTATCGCATGGTTTAGACATGCAGCGTTCGAGAAATTGGGCGCAAAAGTGCAGATTGCATTGATAGCCCGTGTCGTCCGTTGGATCGGTGGCGGGCGCCGATACCCTCGCATTCGCCGTACTTGGCGACTGTGTGAGGCGTTGTTGGGTGGCGCCCCCCAGGTTGTCCGGACACTCGGCGGATGT
>PBMU01000049.1 GCA_002722775.1 Rhodospirillaceae bacterium | reverse complement strand
TACCAAAGATACTAGCCAAACCGGTGTCGGGGATGGCGCGGATTTCGGGTGGGCCGAGTGAAGTGGCGGTTGACGACTTTGTCGCCATGATTGGTGAGACGCGGCTTCAGGGCGCGATCTTGTCGAGTTTAAAGTAAAAGTTGGAGATCGATGTAAATCTATCTTTAGGACGGTTAGATCTCGACTCGCTAACTCTTAACGACCAGAAAACGGAAGCACCATCAAAGGGAACCGCTTTCGGTTCGCTGCTCGAACCAGGACGGGAAGGATCGTTCACACTACCTGACGATGTTCGGGTTAAACTGGTTTTTTCCGCAGATGTCTTCCATTTTAGGGGGCGGGCGGTTCGCCAGTTAAAGCTTGAGGCGGTATTGGATCAAGGCGCCGTGGATGTGTCCGTCGCCACCGCACAATTACCCGGGGGAACCAACGTCACAGTTACTGGAGCTCTCCGTGTGGAGGGCGGCGTGCCGCGTTTTGCCGGTCGAGCCGACGTGGTGTCGGATAATCTTCGTGCTGCTCTGGAATGGATCGGCGCCCCCCTCGATGGACTTGCAGCCGACCGGCTAAGAAAGGGAACCTTGGGTACTGATCTTGATGTCTCTAGAACAAAATTGCAACTGACCAACTGGATCACGGTGATAGACGGGACCGAGGTCGCTGGCGGACTGACACTTTTATTTAAGGATAGGCCCGCCTTTGGTCTGCGTGTTGTGGCCGATAAGATTAACGTGGATGCATATCTTCCTAGGGTCACGGAGGGTAAGCAACAGGCCACCGTGAGTGCTGTTGGTGATTATTCCAAAGCGAAGACCAATGAAATTATTACCCGCATTTTGGCATCGTTCGACGCCAATATTATTTTGGAGATTGCGGAAGCCCGGTTTCGCGAAACGCTATTCCGTGGCCTGGTTCTGGACACAACTGTTCAGTCCGGAAAGATCGCGGTCAAGAATTTTGTGATCAAGGATGTTGGTGGCGCGAGTGTGACAGCAAGTGGTGAACTGGCGGGAACATTGGTGGACCCCACCACCGCCTTGGATTTCGAGATTGAAGCGCCCTCTGCCACCCAAATTGCTAAACTTGCAGGTTTAGAATTTAATGGAACATTGCAGAGACTTGGTGAATTCCGACTGACTTCGAAGATCATGGGTTCGCTTAATTTCCTGACACTTAATTCTCAGTTAGCGATTGCTGGTGGCGAGGTTGTGGTGAGGGGGAAAGTTAAACCGTTGGAAAAGCCGCCCGGAATCGACCTAGCCCTCAAGGCCGATCACTTGAAGATTGAGAACATTTTAAGCGTGCTCGTGAATGATCGACGCCTTGAGTCTTATGATCTTGGTCCCGGGTCCCTTGCCGTTACTATCGCCACTACACCAGATGGGAACCTAGACTTTGACTCCACGTTGGCGGTCGCCAATGGTCAGCTTACTTTCGCTGGTAGGGTGGATCCGTTGGCGGACAATATGTCGGTAGATGGGAAGGTTTCATTCCAGCATCCTGATGTGGTTCGATTAATACGGGTCGCCGCTCCCGGATACAAACCGATGAAGCGGGATCTTGGATCGGCAAAACTCGGCTTCCGCATAAGTGGCAATGCGGGAGCCGTTAATTTAGATGGCGTATCCTTTGCTGCCGGGCCGATAAGGCTCGATGGCTCGGCTCGGATGTTATTGAGCGGCGCTCGTCCACGCCTCGATGCGGATTTCGCAGCTAACGAGATAAATTTGACCAAATGGATACCAGTGGCTTCTGTCAGACGGGCAGGAAATGTATCTGCCATTCCGATCCGTACGGATGGTCGCGAATGGTCGCGAAAGAAGATTGATTTATCTCTACTTCGTGCGGTCGATGGCTCTCTTAAACTGGCGGTGAACCGGCTTGTCCATGGGCTCAACGTCGTAGACGATTTTTCCGTCAAATCCATCTTGAGTGCCGGCGTCTTATCCGTTCCGGATCTCTCGGGAAGGATGTTCGGCGGCCAGGTGTTGGGTACGGGCCGTTTGGTATCGGATGATCCACCCTGGGCCGAGATGTTCTTGAAGGTTGAGCAAGTTGACCTTCGAGCGGCCACGGAAGCTACCTCTGGCACAAAAACGATAAGCGGTATTCTAGACTACGAGGCTTCGCTTTCGACCCAAGGAGTATCCGAGTACGAGCTTGTAGCGGCGTTGGACGGGGAGGGACGCTTCTTGGTTCGGCATGGAGAGGTCCTCCTTGGTCTCGACTTGCCGGCGCTTAGCAGGGAATTGAAAACACTGAACCGGGCTGTCGACTTTGTGATTCTGGCACAAAAAGCCTTGAACGACGGGTCGACCCCCATCGAAAGCCTTTCTGGAACTTATACAATCGAGAAGGGCGTGTTGCGTTCTAATGACATCGTAGTTGCCTCCCCAGTTGCGGTGGGGAAGACAGTGGCGCTCGCCCATCTCCCCAACCAGGAAATCGACATAAGCTCGCGATTTTGGTTGACGGAACACCCCAATTCTCCCCCGGTCGGAGTGCGCAATGTTGGGCCGATGGCCAACCCGAGAATCGTGTTGGACGTCAAAAAAATGCAGGCCTACCTTTTGCAGCGGGTTGTGCAGCGGGGGATTCTGCGAGAATTCACCGACACCAAAAAAACACCTGCCACTCCTATAGCGCCGGTTCAAAAGGGTGGTAAATTGGCTCCACCCGACAAAATTGAACCTAAGGATGCTTTGAAGGCGATTCTACGCGGGCTGTTAAAATAAATGAGATTCTATCCATTTCTCTTGTCTATTGTCGACATAGTTCGCGCAGAATAAAGACCCGGATAGCGCTGGAAAGATTCCCAACGCGGCTCTGATCAATCTCTGTGACCAGGTCGTTGATTGATTGATCCCGGCCTGCCGCGACTTTCCTAAGAGCGTTCCAGAACTCCTGTTCAAGGGAAATGCTGGTAGAGTGGCCGGCGATTAGAACGGAGCGTTTTTTAACCGTTACGCCGCTCATCAGCCACGGTCTCGTATAAAATGCGCGACTAGCTCGACATGCGGGGACCAGAGGAACTGGTCGATGGGCGTCACTTGATCAAGTCGGTATCCGCCTCCGATTAGAATGCCCGCGTCTCTGGCGAAGGTCGACGGATTGCAAGACACCGCTGCGACGCGGTTAGGTCCTTGTGTTGCAATCCTTTCGGCTTGCGCCCGTGCTCCGGCCCGTGGCGGATCAAAGACAACAGCATCGAATTTGGATAACTCATGCTCCTTGAGAGGATTTTCCACGAGGTCCCGTAGCTCGGTTGAAACACGCTCCGTTATCCCCGACCGGTTGGCGGCGTCTTGGATTGTCGTGATGCATTCCTGGTTACCATCCACTGCATGGACCCTTCCAAGTCGGAGCATTGGGAAAGTGAGTGTCCCGCAACCGGCGTGGAGATCAAGGAGCACGGCAGCGCCCTCGAGACCATCGAGAACTGCCCGAGCTATGGCCTGCTCTCCAGTTGCGGAAGCTTGTAGAAAGGCACCCGGTGGCGGCCGAACAGCGATCCCTGCGAAATGGATCGTGGGGGGTCGGCGTTCGATTATGAGCACAGGTGTGGTAGAATTTCGTTGAATCGTGGTCACCCTCGCCAGGTCCAAATCATCCGCTAGTTCGGCCATGGCTTGCAATCCGTCAACTTTGGGTTCCTGCGGCAAAGCGAGCATAAGATCAAGCCCATTGTCTAGCACATTGACGGTCGCGCGCCCCAACTCGCCGACAGATAAGAGCGAGGGCCCAAGCTTTCTCAGTCCATTTACGAGTTCGACAAGAGTTGCTTGCAGAACGGGGCATTCGGCGATGTTGATGATCCGGTGACTAGAGCGTTCGTGAAATCCGACGATTGTGCTGGTCCGTAAAGCTCGGATCGCGAATTCGGCCCGTCTGCGGGTCCCGGGTAAGGCCGTGAACAGTTGCGATACAACGCTGGGACTTCCTCCGGCTCGACATACCGCGTCGATCACACGATTGCGTTTCCATTCCCCGTAGGGTGCATCGTCCCAATGCTGCAACGAACACCCACCGCACGTTCCGAAATGGTCGCAGGGTGGTTCACGCCGTTCAGTTGAGGATATGACGATCTCGGAGAGTTGACAGGTCACGCCTTCGCCGGTGCTATGGATCGGCTTGGCTACAACACGCTCCGTTGGTAGGGTGCCCGCGACAAATATCGGTTGGCGAATGGATCGGTTCTGTGGCCCGACATTGGCCTCGCCCACGCCCTCGCCACGCCCGCTGATTCGAACCACTTCGACTTCTATTGATGGCGTGTGTTTGGAAAATCTGTCAGTGCGAGCCACTCTTGTTCGTCGCCGAGGTTTCATAGTGGGCTCCACCGGGGCTCTTGGGTGCAGAGATAGTTCGTAAGAAATGTCGGCAATGTTGGTAGCCTGGCTTACGTAGTCCCGTTAGGGAGGTTACAACGCGGACCAGCTCACCCACCGTTGCAGAGGGTTCCAAAAGGAAGACCGCAAAACTTACTAGCATATTCGAAAAGTTATCAGGCCAGGCTCTCTACCTTACTGGAAAGATTTCTGGCCGAATGGCTGGAAAAAATGCGAGCATGCTAGTAGCGGTGCCACCAATATTGTGGATCTCGTGATGGAGGCGAGCCGGAATCAGCATCGAGCAGCTCCCATCGCGGTCGGCCTGGATCTCATAGTCGATGCCGTCCAGGGTCACTTTGATCCGGCCCGAGGCAAACGTAATGGTCTCCTCGACGATGTGATAGTGCATCGGGATCACGTCATTCGGTTTAAGGGGTTGCTCCCAAAGTTCGCAGGCTCCCGCTCCGTTCGATTGGGCAATTACTCGGGCGATCGGGAGTCCGGAATTCTTTGAGATGAACACCTCGGCATTGTTATGGACGAAAATGGACATGAGAGGCTCCCAGGGACTGGATTGCTGATTTCGAAGCTTACCAGGGGCGAGGAAACACGCGAAAGGGTCATCCTGTATCGGTGTTGGTCGATTTGGCCTCTAAAAAAGATGACACTTGTTTTGTTCAATAGCCACGTGTGGCGTGTGGATCCTTTTTCGGGTACCGTTCGCGAGTAAGGAACTTTCCGAGAGGTGCCCCATGAGCAAGTGGATGACGATCTTCTCGGCAGGCTTGGTAATGCTTTCGCTCACGATGACCAGTACCGCACTGGCCAAGCAACCGAACCCGATCGAGTTCGAACCAATGGCAACCCGAATTTCTGACGGCAATGGTGGTCAGGACACGCTTTACCTTGTGATTATGATCCAACCGAAGAGGGCTGGGGATGTCTCACACATTCTAGCCCATACCAAACAGATCAAAAACGCGCTGATCCGTCGGCTCCGAAAAGTGAACTCCAAACAATTGATCCCGCCCGAAGGTAATACTGAGTGGTTGGAGGAGGAACTCTGGACCCTTGCGGAGCAGATCATTAAACCACTTAAGCTCGATGGTGCATTCTTCCGTGAGCTGTCGATTGAATGAAGCAGGGGTAACAAAATCCAGCGCTAACTTTTAAGAGAGAGGAGAGCGTCACACAACAAGAGGCGGCTGAAGGGGGCGTCGACAGTGACTATCGGTCATCCAGCCCTACTTTGCACCCATAATGGCATTCGTGGTGTTATCGCGGTTGATGAGTGAGCCACCTCGAACGCTTGATTTTCGTTGTAGTCCAAGTCGGTTCACATTACCGGTGGTGGCCTGTGTAAGGTGCACCACGATACTAGCTCGGGCTATCTCTGCCTGTAGGCGAACTGGCGCCCAGGACCCCAATGGTCCGATTGGAGCTATCCAAAAATGGATGACGGGCGGCGGCTCGTCGCGTCTGAGCCAGGATTTCTTATAGCCACCAGCCAATGTGCGGTATCGTGCTTCACATTTTTCCGCAGGGCCTGAAAAGACTGAATAGTTGTTTGCTTTGAGTGCTTCATGGCCAGTATGGGATAAGGTGATATCTGCACGGGTTTTGCCGTTGAAGACAGGTAATGTGCCAGAACATACGCTGCCGGCATCCTTTTGGAGTGCGATGGTAATGAAGGCGGAAATAGGATCGAACGTAGCGCTCCGCAGGTTATGTGGGACAGGGTCTCGATCCTCTATGGGAATGGCTGGGTTGATCGAGACACGCGGGGCGCCACCGCCAGAATACTCTAGTCTAATCTCCTGCCACTTTCCTCGAAATACCGAGTCAAGGATGAAACCCCGATCTCCATTTTTTGGATCGATAACGGATCCTCGGCCAAACGTGCGCGAAGTAAACGGGAGCAAATAATCTAGAAATCCAGTTGAACGGCTGTTGGTTGATACCCGATAATTTAATGGTGTTAGAGTGACGATTGTCATCATGTCGGCCGCGGCTAAGCCACCGAAATAAGCCCGATACCCCAATCGGCCGTTAACGGTTTCGCCAGCTTGAGCATAGCCGGAAACGAGTACCAACAAGCTTGTTAGAAAGACTTTGCTTAGTCGATGGCTCATCCGAATCTAACTACTCCCCTCACGACGGACAGATTGTCATTTCATTATCTTGGGTCAAGGTTGTAGTCTTCAGGACGCCTGTAGTTGGCGACCGATGGTTCTGTAGGAGGGGCCAAATCTTTCATCAATAATGAGGTATTCTGGAATATGGGGCAGTCGTGAAGTGTTTGCCGCGGACCTTCCGTTACATACAGCGGCGTTGTTTAGGGCCGCGAGCGGAGAAGCCTTGGCTGTGATGGTAATGCTTGAGCCGCTAGATTGGGTGTTGATGACATTAACGGGGTAGGCATAAACATCCGGGATTCCAGCCGACTTTGATCAAAAAAAGAACAATGAATACCGGCTATCTACCATTGCATTCGGAAACGGGTCTAAATGCGAGCAACCGGAGCTGGATTCGATCCATTAACCCAAACCACCCAAGTCTATGCTGTCTTTATTCCACACTTTGGTGAGCGGAAAATACATCTGCTTGATAACTGGTCGGCTTTCCAATCAGAGCCGGCGCCGCCCAAATTGTATGCCCCAAACACCCGCAGCATTCGTGCCGAAACGCAGGCCTTAGTAGCGGTAGGTTTCTGATTTAAAAGGGCCTTTGGGCGTGATGCCGATATAGGACGCTTGTCCCTCGGAGAGCTTGGTGAGCGTGGCGCCTACCCGCGCCAAATGTAGTTCGGCAACCTTTTCGTCCAGCGTCTTGGGTAGCACGTAGACCTTATTTTCGTACTTCTCAGGGTGGCTCCAAAGTTCGATTTGGGCGAGCACCTGATTGGTGAAAGACGCGCTCATCACGAAGCTCGGATGGCCGGTCGCGCAGCCGAGGTTTACTAGACGGCCCTCGGCCAGAAGCAGAATCCGTTTGCCATCTGGAAATTCGATTTCGTCGACTTGGGGTTTCACATTATGCCATTTGTAGTTCTTTAGGCCGGAAACTTGAATCTCGGTATCGAAATGGCCAATGTTGCATACGATCGCTCGATCCTTCATGACGCGCATGTGGTCGACCGTGATAATGTCCTTGTTGCCGGTGGCGGTGACGAATATGTCGGCCTTAGGCGCGAACTCGTCCATGGTAGCGACTTCGTAACCTTCCATCGCCGCTTGGAGTGCGCAGATCGGATCGACCTCGGCCACGATCACTCGTGCGCCGCCATTTCGAAGGCTGGCGGCCGACCCCTTGCCAACGTCGCCGTAACCATTGACTACCGCGATTTTGCCTGAGAGCATCACGTCGGTAGCGCGGCGAATGCCGTCAGTTAGACTCTCCCGGCATCCATAGAGATTGTCGAATTTGGACTTTGTTACACTGTCGTTCACGTTGAAGGCTGGCATCGCGAGTAATCCATCCGCTTCCATTTCCTTCAGGCGCAGAACGCCGGTCGTGGTCTCTTCGGAAACTCCGCGAATGTTTTTCAACAATCCGGCGTATTCCTCGTGCATAACCTTGGTGAGATCGCCGCCATCATCTAGCAGCATATTCGGGGTCCAACCATCGGGCCCAGCAATAGTCTGATGAATACACCAGTCGTACTCTTCTTCCGTCTCACCCTTCCAGGCAAAAACTGGGATATCGGCAGCAGCGATTGCGGCGGCGGCATGATCCTGGGTTGAAAAAATGTTGCAGGAAGACCAACGGATCTCCGCGCCCAGATGGGCCAACGTTTCGATCAGAACGGCTGTCTGGATAGTCATGTGCAGGCACCCAGTGATCCGTGCACCCGTCAGCGGTTTTTTCTCTCCGTATTCGTGTCGCACAGCCAAAAGGCCAGGCATCTCGGTCTCGGCTATTGCTATCTCACGACGTCCCCAATCGGCGAGCGAAATATCGGCGACCTTGTAGTCAGTTAATTCAGCCATACACCCTCACAGGAAGTAGTCGGCGGGCCGAGATATGCTCAACGCCAGCACTGAAATTAGGACGTGCCGTATAGCAAGGCGGCGAGGTGGGGGCAAGGGCTGTGTAAGGGTGTGATAATGTCATAATGGCATCGACGAAGCTCCCCGGCTTCGGCAAAAAATATGCGCGGATGTTTAGCAATGTTTCATCAAAATCGGACAAGGTCTGGGTTCTAGCACGCGGTGGCTAAACTGGTCGTCGCCCTGCATAAAAGTCATTGAGGTTCCACTCACCAATTGCTTCATCTTGATCAGGTACAATAAATAACCAGATAGACCCGGCTGAGCCAGGACAGATTTGGCTCCCCTTTTTAAATGGGTGTAGGCGGTGCCCTGAGTGCTGACTGGGTCTATTGAGATCGCCATGCCTTACTACTGGAGCTCCATTTCGAGGCCCTAATAATAGGCAAGGAAGCTCAGCCTTTCTTGGTTTCCACACGTCCGCCGTCGCAGATCCCGCACGTCACTGGACAGTCTCTCGCAGCTGGTAGGTGAAACAATTGGGGAGCAGGATCTCCGCCGCACTGATGACGCCGGTTTCAGTTCCTCGGTAGCAACGTTTTACAGTGCTCGATTTCCCAACGGCGTATGCAGGGGTATTTGCAATTAAGTTTTCGAAAACGCGCAGCATTGAATACGTAATCGGTTGACGAAAACAAAAAACGATCTGATCACCGCCATGGTACCGCCCACCGTGATAGGGCGTGGGGCAATCTCCACTGGGCAGAGATGCTACCTACGGAAAATAAGGGTTGCGCTCCCGGGCATGGTCCTTGTGGCAGCATGTCCGGCCAGAAGTCTCATGGGGAGGCGGACTTTGGCCCGTATGTCAAAAAAATAAATGGTGACGGGCTAGAGCCCGCCATTACGGCGACAAGTCATCTTGAAAGTCCCGTGTTCGAAGTTTGACCGGGCCATTTGGGCACCCTGCGCCGAATCTCCTATAAGTTAGTGCGATCGGTTCACGTTGTTCTGGCCACCAGCGCTAAGGTTAACGTCTCGTCAGATATTTTGGAAGTTTCGAAAGTATTGAGTGGGGTTGTTGCGCGTGATACGCACCACTACAATTCACTCCTTGAAGGACCATCACCATGAAACTGTCAAGCTATGTCACCGGCATGGTGGGTGGCGAGGAGACGGATGCGTGGGCGATTCATAGCAATGCCCAAAACCGTCGGCGGTCGGGTGAAGATCTCTTGCTTCTCTCGATCGGAGACCACGATTTCACCACCGACCGACGTATAGTCGATGCCGCGGTTAATTCTCTTAGGGCAGGGAACCATCACTATACGCCATCCATAGGTTTCCAATATTTGCGTGAAGCTGTTGCTGAATTTCACGCTCGGGTGATTGGCGAGGTGGTTGGCCCGGCCAATGTTGCGATCACGCCAGGAGCACAGAGTGGGGTGTTTGCGGCGGCCCAATGCCTGCTTGATCCGGGTGACGAGGTGCTGGGGTTCGACCCAATGTACGTCACTTATATGGACGCGCTCGAGGCACGCGGTGCCCGTGTTATCATTCTGCCACTTTTTGCCGAGGATGGTTTCCTGCCTGATCCAGACCGGATCCGAGCGGCGGTCTCTTCGAGAACCAAGGCAATCATGCTCAACACACCGAACAATCCGACTGGCGTGGTGTATCCGCGTGAGACGTTGGAGGCACTCGCATCGATTTGTGTCGAGCACGACCTATGGCTGATCTCGGATGAGGTCTATTGTACAATGTGCTTCGATACTCCGCATCTCTCGCCGCGTCTTCTAGAAGATATGGCGGAGCGAACTATCGGCGTCTACAGCCTGTCAAAGAGCCACGCGATGACCGGGTTCCGAATGGGCTGGATGGTCGGCTCGGAGCCGGTCATACAGGCTGCAGGCGACGTCATGGGGTCGATGATGTTCGGCACCGCGCCATTCATTCAGGATGCTGCAAACGCAGCTCTAACCAGTGCGGTCGACGTGGTTGACATGGTCCGTGATCGGTACCGGCAACGCCGTGATTTGATATGCGATGCGCTTGAGGCCCTGCCGAAGATCAATATCAGACGTCCCAGCGCGGGCATGTTTCTCATGATAGATATCCGAGGGACGGGTTGGGACGCGATCGATTTCGCCTGGAAACTTTTAGAAGAACAACGGCTCGCCCTGTTGCCGGGAGAAGGCTTTGGAAAGCAGTTGGCGGGACATTTGCGCCTCAGTTACGGCGCTAGCGATGAGGATCTCACGGACGCAGCGTGCCGTTTGTCAGCCTTCTTGCAGAAGAATGGTTGATCTCGCCTAAGCTTTAGGAAGGGCACAATGCCAACCCTGGTGCTGCGCAGGCGAGCACCGCATCGCCCATTCTTTGATATGCGACTGCTGTCGGACATCGGCCACACTTTCCAAACGCCAAGCCGAACCAAATAGTGCTTCAGCCAACCGTATCCACTCTTCCGGAGTCGACTTGTTTTCGGCGTTGACGCAATAGAACACACCGTTGAGTGGATCGAGCAAGCGCGTGGTGGACCGACCGAGTCTCTCAGTAATTTTTCAGATTTGGCGCAGCAGTGGCTCCCCGGGATCGTCATTCATTTTGTCAAAGATCATAGCATCCTTTGCTTGCCCTGTTCCTTCTTCGCCTCGGAGTAGGACTGGCACCTGCGCAAGAGTCTAAGAATATTATTTGAGTGTACTCCCGATGTGCCTTAAAGCCGAGATTAGAGGCTGGCTCTTAGCCGGTCGGACAATTCCGATATTTCCTCGACATCCGCATTCGCAAAGGCCATGCGAAGGCATCTTTCCTGCTGGGGGCCGAAGAAGGAACCGGGCAAGCAAAGGATGCTATGATCGTCTACTAGGCGCTTTGCCACAGACTTTGCATCGGTCCCGTTGAAAGGGTGGCGTACATAGGCGAAATAAGCGCCGCTTGAGATAAGCTCGTAGCCCCCCTTGTTTGAACCGAAGATGGATTTCATTTTATCCTGCCGTGCGTTGATCGTAGTTCTTTTTTCACTCACCCAATCCGATAGGTTCTTCAACCCAAAAAGAGCTGCATCTTGGCTAAATCTAGCAGCGCAAATCGCAATGGTGTCCATGATCTTGGTGACGGTTTGAATGACACGAGGGCCCGCGATTAGTGATCCCACCCTATAGCCGGTCAAGCTGAAAACTTTTGAAAAACTATAGAGCTGAACAACAGTTTCCCCCCAGTTTTCGTCCTGGAATAGTCTATGCGGCGCGCCACCATCGATGAAGTCCTTGTAGGTCTCGTCGATGATCAGTGCGATTTTGCGTTCGGCGGCCAAATCCCGGAAGGCTGATATCACGTCAGGTGGATAGATGGCGCCCGTTGGATTGTTTGGAGTCACAAGCACAATAGCACGTGTTTTTTCGGTAATCAGCCCGGCTGCCTGCTGAGGGTCCGGCACGCCGTCCCGATCGATACGGAACGGCAAGGGGATCGGTTTGATGCCCTGCATTTGCAGCCACATGAGGTGATTAAAATAATAGGGAACAGGCAGGATCACTTCGTCCCCGGACCTCGCCAACGCTAGGATCGCAAGGCAATAGGCTTGATTGCATCCAGCGGAGATCAGTACGTTTCCCGCAGAGATTCGCCCACCGTACGATTCGCTCATGTGGGCCGCGAGCCCCTCACGCAATTCCCGCGTCCCCGGGATTTCAGTATATTGCGCGGTTTCGAACAAGGCGATCCGATTGGCTAGGTGCGCGAGCAGGGATTCAGCCGGTGGATAACTAGGGACCGCTTGCGCTAAATCAAGCAACGGTTTGCAGGGTGAAAACTTGCGGCCCGCGATCCATGATTGAGCTTCTGCGATCGGTGGGTCGATCGCCCGGACGACATCAGGGTTGACGGTCGCGGTCATGTAGGAGGTTGTCCCCTATACGAACGGCAGGGATATCTGCTCGCCGGTGTTTAGCGAGCGTGTGACAGCGTCAGTAAATTCCATGTAGGCTACACCCGTTGCTAAGTCAGTGTGGGTCACCTGCTCTTTGCCACGGATCGCGTTGCAGAATTCTTCTTCAACCCGCCATTCACCTCCCATGGACGGGCGGATTTTGACGGGCTTTAAACCACTGCCGCCGCGCTTGCCGACCAACAGCGCCATCTCTTTCTTTGGGTCCTGGTGCAGCCGAATAGTGCCTTCGGTTCCGAAAATTAGAAGATCGACCTGACTGGGACTGTCTCCAATGACCGTAGAGACGTTGAAGCGCATCTGGCCACCCTGCATGAGCCTGCACATGACGTCTAGGTGATCAGGAATGGCCATGGTGATGCGCCGGCCGTTGGTATCGAGCCGATGGTTCACCACGGACTGGCCGATCGCATAAACCGTCGAGGCCGGTCCTACCCAACGCATCATAGCCTCGTACCAGATTCCCATGCTCATGATATTGTTTCCGGATAATACCCTTTCATGTCGCCAATGTGGTGGTGTGGAGGGATTTGGATAAGTGCTGGGCGCCGCGACCCGCGCATCGAGCGTGATGATCTCGCCAATATCGTTTTTGCCGATAAGCTTTATGATTGTTCGGTCGAAAGCGAGTGTGTGCGGTGCTGGAACGATCTGTGCAATCAGGTGAGGATGACGTTGCGCGGCTGCGAGCATCTCGCGCGCTTCGGCAGAGTTCATCGCCATTCGCGCCTCGCAAAGTACATGCTTACCCGCCTCAAGCGCGGCAATGGTGAGTGTCTTGTGCATGTGCGGCCAGGTGCCGATGCATACTGCGTCCACCGAATCGTCTTCCAGCACTGAACGCCAGTTATCCGCTACTTTCGCTATTCCAAAATCCTTAGCAACCCGGCGGGCCGAGGCCCGTGTCCGGTTGGCGACAGAGACGACTTCGACATCATGGATCTTCTTGAAACCAGGTATGTGTCGTGATCGTGTATTGGCGCCTGCACCGATCAGTCCGATACGAATTCTTTTCATCGCCTACTCTCTCCATTTTCCATCCGACCGGGGCTGCTTTGTCAAATAGACAATGCTTTAAAGTCCTTCGTTGAAATCGTCCAGCAGTGCTGAGACTTGGCCTTCATCGGTCTGATCCATGATCGCGAGTGCCCGCCTTGTTGCTGGGCCTATATCCAGACCCCGCAGCCTTTGCTTGACACGCGGAATACTCTGTGAAGTCATTGATAACTCCCGCACACCAAGGCCCACCAACAACGGGGCGAACCGTGGATCACCGGCGATCTCTCCACATACGCTCACTGGCTTGTTTCCACGCTGCGCTGCGCCCACAGTAAATTGAATCAACCGAAGGACGGCCGGGTGTAGCGGGTTATACAGATCAGCTACCTGTTCATCACCTCGGTCGATGGCCAACGTGTACATTGTCAGATCGTTGGTGCCGATAGCAAAGAAATCGGCCTCTTGGCTCAGGGAGTCGGCTATAAGTGCAGCCCCCGGAACCTCGACCATCGCCCCAATTGGCGGCAAAGGGTCGGCGATTGGGATGTTTCGCCGTCTCAATCGCTTTGCTACCCGGTTCACTATCGACCGAACCTGGCGAACCTGGTGAACGCTTGAAATCATTGGCAGTAAGAGACGCACGGGTCCGTGGGCGCCGGCCCTCAAAATCGCTGAAATTTGTGTCTCAAAAAGCTTTGGCTCCTTGAGCGACAACCGAATAGCCCGCAGGCCCAACATCGGATTAGCACTATCGGTGATGCTTTCGCGCAGGCCGCTTGCGAACTTCTCACCGCCGATGTCGAGGGTACGGATTGTCACCGGCTTATCCTGGATGCCCTCTACTACCGTGCGAAGCAACGCGTATTGTTCTTCCTGGCCCGGCGGTGTCTCTCGATTCATGAACATGAACTCGGTCCGGAAAAGACCAATTCCTTCCGCGCCCGCGTTTAAGGCGCCATCCAGGTCGCGCGCAAGTTCAATGTTTGCTTGTATGCTCACAACAGTCCCGTCTATGGTTTGCGCCGGTAAAGACCGCAAGCGTGTTAGCTGACGGTTTAGTCTGTTGCGAGCCTCGGCCCGCCTTCTGTACTCGTTCAGGGTCGTCTCGGTTGGGTCGATTATCACGCGGCCAACCTCGCCATCGACGATCACCATCTGTCCTGAACGGGCGATCGACGGCAAATCCGTAGTTCCAAGAACCGCCGGCAGCCCCATGGATCGGGCCATGATAGCCGTATGCCCTTCCGCCCCGCCAACCGCCGTCACAAAAGCCGCCACATTTTTTGGATCTATTAGCGCTATATCAGCAGGGCTCAATTCGCCCGCGATTATCACGGCACCCTCTGGTAGAACAGAGAAAGCTTGGTATGGAGTTTGTGTTAGTTGCCGCAGTATCCTTGATCCTACATCGCGGATATCTTGTATGCGCGCCGCGAGGTATGGATCCTTGATCCGCGCGAAACCCTGTGTGATTTCGTGAACCATTTCCTGGACGGCAGCCTCCGCATTTATCCGTCGCGAGCGGATTATGCGTCCGACGCTGTTGATCATCCGCGTCGAAGAGAGCATTGCGGAATGTGCATCCAACAGAAGCCCAAGTTCTTCAGCCGTGGCTTCAGAAAGTGCGGAACTCTTCTGCTTCAATTTCGCCACTTGTCGGCGTGCTTGCGCCAGTGCCCTCGAGAAACGGGCCGTCTCAGAACCGACAGCGTCTTCCTCGATAGCGTACTCTGGGACCGTGCCAAGACCAGTCTCAACTACATGGGCCGTGCCAATAGCTATACCCTCTGATACACCCACGCCATTTAGGACGCGTTCTCCAGAGGTTTTGCCCGCTTTTTGACATGTATCAGTCTTCATCGAACTTTCTTTCGATCAGCTTAGCGATCAAATCCACCGCTTCGGTGGCGTCAGCGCCGTGGGCCGCGAGCTGGATAATTGACCCTGGTGTGGCAGCCAACATCATTAACCCCATGATTGATCGGCCAGAAACGGTCTCACCGTCCTTACTAACGGAGATTTGGCACCTAAATTCTTCCGCTATCTTGACGAATTTTGCGGCAGCCCTGGCATGCAGTCCAAGCTTGTTGAGGATTGTCACGCATCTCTTGGCGGTGGTGGGCGCCGTTCCATTCGTCACGGCGTACCTCGCAGGACTTGAGAGGCGACCATGATATATTTCTGGCCGGCTTCTCGCGCCTTTAAGACAGCTTCGGCAAGTGGGAAGTTCGAGCGAACGCTGGCTAGTTTCACTAGCATCGGCAGATTAACGCCAGCTAAAACTTCAATCTGTGCATTCTCCATGATTGAGATGGCAAGGTTTGACGGCGTACCGCCAAACATGTCGGTGAGAACCACCACGCCACAGCCGGATTCCACCGATTCGACCGATTCTAGAATGTCCCTTCGGCGCTGCTCCATGTCGTCGTCGGGGGCGATGCAGACTGTAGCCGTCATCTCCTGAGCACCGACCACGTGTTCCATAGCCTGTCGCAGTTCGTCTGCAAGGCCCCCATGGGTCACTAAGACAATACCGATTGGTGCGCCGTCATTGTTCGTCATATTTCCCTTCCCTGATGTTACACCGGATCAGGTTGCCCTGGTTAGCCGGTCATCGGGGGACCGGGGCAGCTTCTATGTCCCTGTGCCGAAGCGTGACCGGATGCCCTGTGTTTCGCAACCAATGAGCTAACTTATCAGCAACGAAAACCGACCTGTGCCGTCCACCCGTACAACCTATGGCGATGGTAAGATAGCTCTTGCCTTCCGCTGCGAAGCGCGGAATTAGCGGAGCGAGATAATTTGTGAGGTTATCAAAGAAAACACTAAATCCAGCATCTTTGCAAACGAAGGCGGCGACGCGTTGGTCAAGGCCGTCGAGTGAGCGGAGGTCAGAATTATAGTGGGGGTTGGTTAGGAAGCGGACATCAAAGACCATATCGGCCTCCCAGGGAAGGCCGTTTCGGAACCCGAAGGATGTAACCATTACCGTTGGGGCACTGGTTTGAGCCATGTTTAGCACGCCCTCGAGGAACTGACGAAAACCTGGTAGCGACAAACTTGAGGTGTCTATCACTAGGTCTGCGCGCATCTTCAGTGCCGCCAGCATCTGCTGCTCGATGCGGATCCCATCGGCGACGGGCCGGTCCTTGGCGAGGGGATGGCGGCGGCGGGTCTCGGTGAACCTCCGAATCAGAATATCCGTGTCACAATCGAGGAAGATGACGAAAATAGACACTGCTTCAGTCTTTAGGCCGGCGAGATTGTCGAGCAGAGTTTCGGCGTTGAAGTCACGCGTTCGGGTGTCGATGCCGATCGCGATGCGATGTGCGGGATTGGTGCCATGGTCGGAGGTGAATGGCGCTAGCAATGCCGGCATTAATGACAAGGGCATATTGTCAACCGCCTCGAAGCCATGGTCTTCCAGAGTTTTTAGACAGGTTGTGCGCCCAGCCCCGGACAGTCCAGTGACGAGGATAACGCTATCGCGTGCTTTAGCGGACGATTCTGTGCTCAGCTTCGTCATTCCAAGTTTCACAATGGTACATTGTCATTGGTCGCGGATCATCTTCAGAGCCAAGCGTACTTTGGCCGCAGCTGCAACCTCGAAGGGAGAAAACGGGAGCAATGGCACGTTAACATCGAGGTAGCTGCATTCACCAGTTTTTGGAAACCGCTCCACCTGTTCTGGCGGAACCATGTCCAGCACCAGCGACAGTGGTGCCCGGTGAATCGTTTCGACGGGTACGATACCGATCCCGCGGATCTCCAGTCGACCAGCAATACTATTTGGACAAGTGGCTATTAACCGGTTCCCCTCGCGCGTTAGGATCGTCTGGTCGTCCGCGACGAGTTTGCCGCCCGCCTCGATTACCCTGAGCGCGAGATCCGACTTCCCACTGCCGGAAGGGCCGCGAAAAAGTATCGCTTCTCCCGCTAGCGCGACACAGGTGCCATAGACCCGTTCCATGGTCCCATTGCTGTACCCCCCGTCATACTTTGTCAATCCGACATCGGTTTGATGGTGTTTATTATTGTTGGAATTGTGATCGTAAACCTAGCGCCTAACACGGACCCGTCTGCCGCGCGGCGATTTTGCGCTCTGATGCGGCCACCGTGCGCCTCGATGATTTGTTTGCAGATGGACAAGCCTAGGCCGGAGTGAGTTCCGAACTTCTCGCCTGATGGCCGTTCGGAATAGAACCGATCAAAGATTGCCTCGAGTTTGCCCTCCGGAATTCCGGTTCCTTCGTCCTCGACTGTGATCGTCACGGTGTTGGCCAATGAGGAGGCGCAGATCGTGATTTGTCCATCGTCGGGAGAGAAAGTCGTCGCGTTCTCCACTAGGTTGCGTATCACTTGGGCTAACCGGCTTTGGTTGCCGGAGACGAGCAGTGGATTGCCATCATCGTGAATCTCGCAGACGAGATTGTATCCGCTTATCCTATCGTCTGAGGTGTAGACATCGGTTAGGGTTGCAAGCATCAGGCTTATATCAACCTCTGTGGTCTCCTCACGCGATAGCTCGGCATCCACCCGCGACGCCTCAGAAATGTCGCTGATCAGTTTGTCTAGTCGGTTCACGTCGTCCAGAATTATGGCAAAAAGTTTAGTACGCTGACCGGGGTCGTTGACCCGAATGGCGGTCTCCACCGCGCTTCGAACCGACGTCAGGGGGTTTTTGATTTCGTGCGCAACATCGGCGGTGAAACGTTCGATAGCGTCCATCCTCTGCCAAAGATTATCTGTCATCTCTCGCATCGCACGTGCCAGGTCACCGATTTCATCGTGCCGGTCAGCAAATTCCGGAATTCCGTGCTGACGATTTCGATCAGTGCGTACGCGCTCGGCGGCGGCAGCCAGCCTTTGGACTGGGCGGGTGATCGACCCTGCGAGATAGAGTGAGAGTGCGACTGTGACTGCGAAGACTGCGGCAAAAACTCCAAGAATCTCCAAACGCACTGATCGCACCGCTTGGTCAATCTTTTCTCCCTCGAGCGACAACAGGAGTGCACCAAGAACTTGTTTATACTTCTGAATCGGTACTGCGACCGTGAGGACCAAACCGCCGGCTTTCGTAGCTCTGACTGTTTCAACGGTTACGCCTCTCAAGGCTTGAAGGACCTCTGGATACGTGTGGGATAGATTCTCACCGATTTCAAAATGGATGGGGAACCCACTGCGCCGAGGAAACCAGTTCACAACGTCCTCATACACGCGCTCCGCCAGTTCACGGATGAAAATTTCAGGTCTTAGCGGCGGAAGTGGACGGATTTGAACCATTCCACCATGCCGCCGGAGCTGTTGACTGTCGGCTATTATCTCTCCCCGTGGACCGAAGACACGCGCGCGTGTCGGCGTCGCACCTGACGATCGGCGCACCATCCGATGGACAATTTCGACGGAAATGTGGCGATTGGCGCTAGGTTCAAACTCGACGGCGATTTCACCTAAGGCTCTGGAGAATAATGTGGCCTGTTGGGAAAGCGCTTCGAGTTCTGCTTGAATCAGACTGTTTTGGTAACGGTCGAGATAGAGAACGCCGACGAAAAGTATGGCGACCGCAAACAAATTGATCGCAAGAATACGAAGTGTGAGGCGCGACAATTTGCGTCGGTCCTGTCTTTTGTTGGATTCAGTCATGCTCCAGCGGTAAGGCGATTTGTCGGGTTGGGCAAGGCGTTCATGGGTTGCGTCGGTCCCTCCTGGTATTGCAGTTTCCTTCCTCCGTCATTTCTGCCTTAGTTGCTTGTCTCACAGTCGTAAATTGGCTCGCGATATCGATACCCGACCCCATAGAGGGTCTCGATCTGCTCGAAGTTGGGATCAAGGGCCTTGAATTTTTTGCGTAGGCGTTTGATGTGACTGTCGATTGTTCGGTCATCCACGTAGACCGAATTTCCATAGGCAGCATCCATCAGCTGATCTCGGTTTCTTACGTGCCCGGGCCTGGAACAAAGTGATTTAAGGATCAGAAACTCGGTCACAGTAAGCGCTACGGGTTTGCCTTTCCAGGTGCACAAGTGTCGGGAACCATCCAGGACTAGATCCCCTCGCATGACCATGACTTCGCTCGATGGATCCGTTTCGTCCTGCGCTAGTTCTTGACGGCGAAGCAAGGCGCGAATTCGCTCTATTAACAATCGTTGGGAAAACGGCTTCTTGATGTAGTCATCCGCTCCCATGCGAAAGCCGAGGACTTCGTCAATTTCGTCATCCTTCGAGGTTAGGAAGATAACAGGTATGTTCGAACTTCGGCGTAATCGGGATAATAACTCCATGCCATCTAACCGGGGCATTTTGATGTCTAGTACCGCTAAGTCCATCGGACTCTGTGATAAACCGCGCAGGGCCTCTTCACCATCTTTGTAGGTTTTGACGTTGAATCCCTCTGCCTCCAATGCCATGGAAACCGAAGTTAGTATATTTTGGTCATCGTCGACCAAGGCAATCGTGTTAGTCATTCGCAACAATCCCTTTAATCGTGCCTGCCCGGATCGTCCTAATTGTACAATCGGGCAAACTTGTGGCCCGAATTAGGCAGATAGGACCAAAGGTTGCATGATCGTAGGCAAAAGTTTTAGTCAATTATATGGGATTGAGACAGAGACCTATAGCATGGGTCCGGGGTTTTTTGGTTAAAATGAGTGAACCATGTGAAGTGAAACTTGACATCACGGCTCGACAACTAATTCGTAAAAGTGATCGTGCTGTGCTCTCGACGATCCAGTGCGACGGAAATGGTTGGCCCTATGGATCCCTGGTTCTCACGGCGTGCGATCCTGATGCGACCCCCTTACTCCTAATTTCAGATCTCGCTCTCCACACCAGGAATTTGCAGGCTGACGGCAGGGTGTCTTTGTTGTTTGAAGATACTGGTGGATTGGAGGATCCGTTGATCGGTGCCCGGGTGACGGTGATCGGTCATGCGGTTGCTATTGAATGCGCTACATCACGGGCGCGATATCTTGCACGCCATCCGTCTGCGAACCAGTATGCGGATTTCACCGATTTCAACCTCTACAGGGTCACAATAGACCGTGCCCACGTTGTAGCGGGGTTCGGGCGAATTGGCTGGGTCGAGGGCCGTACCGTACGTTACACATCGAAACAGGCATTAACGGAAGCCGAACGTAGCATCGTGGCACACATGAACGCGGATCACGCCGACGCGCTAGATGCCTATGCTCGCGAGCTCTGCGGTCTAGAAGGTAAGGGTTGGCGGATGACGGGATGCGATGGAGAGGGGGTCGATCTGCGACTCGGTGGCGATATCGCGCGTATCTGGTTCGACGCTCCTGTCCAGAATGTTGCTGGAGCCCGCCGGGAGCTGGTCTCCCTCGCCCGGCGGGCGCGAGGCGATACCGTGCACAAGTGACGTCTATGGACCGGAATTGCAATTATATGAATTTCACCAGTTGATTTTTGCCAGCCGATAAGCAATCAAACTCTTTTACTCGGACGACGGGTTGGGCGGCCCGCCGCCTCGGGATTTGAAAAGTGGTTTCCGAGGAGGAAATGGTGGCGAATTCGGTCGGCCCGGCGGGCCAGAGCGGTCTCGAGGCCCATGGGATTATTAACCCTGGTATCATTCACTGGAATTTGAGCGCTCCTGCGCTCTATCAAGAAGCAATCCGACGCGGGGAGGGTGTGGTCACGTTTGGCGGC
This sequence comes from Rhodospirillaceae bacterium, assembly GCA_002722775.1. Classification (GTDB taxonomy): domain Bacteria; phylum Pseudomonadota; class Alphaproteobacteria; order Thalassobaculales; family Thalassobaculaceae. The sequence goes on along the minus strand of PBMU01000049.1, from coordinate 7,057 downwards.
GCATTTGCGGTCAACACTGGGATGCATACGGGTCGTTCGCCGAAGGATAAGTTCATCGTTGATACCCCAAGTGTGCGCGATACCGTCAATTGGGGCTCTGTCAACAAACCAGTCGAACTCGAGACCTTCAAACGAATGCATGAACGTGTCACGGCCTACTTCCAGGGTCGCGACGTTTTCGTTCAGGACTGTTTCGCGGGCGCTGATCCAAAGCATCGTCTGAAGGTGCGGGTTTTAACCGAGTCGGCTTGGCCGAATTTATTTGCCCAGAATATGTTCATCCGCCCCACTGCGGAACACAAGATTGGTTTTCAGCCTGATTTCACGATCCTCCATACGCCGGGCCTTCAGGCGAGAGGCGAGGCGGATGGTCTCAATTCGGAGACTTTCATCATTGTCAACTTTGACGAGCGCATGATTCTAATCGGCGGGTCGCACTACGCTGGTGAAATCAAGAAGTCGATCTTTGGGATCCTCAACTACTTGTTGCCTGATCAGGGGGTAATGCCGATGCATTGTTCGGCGAATATCGGCACAAGCGGTGATTCTGCGATCTTCTTTGGTCTTTCGGGTACAGGCAAGACAACGCTGTCCGCTGATGGATCGCGTACTCTGATCGGTGACGACGAACACGGCTGGTCGTCGAACGGAATCTTCAATTTTGAGGGCGGGTGCTACGCAAAAGTGATCAACCTCTCGGCGAAGGCAGAACCAGAAATCTACTCCACGATACATCGATTCGGAACGGTGTTGGAAAACGTGGTCTTCGACCCTCTGACCCGAGAACTTGACCTGTTTGATGGTAGTCTCACCGAGAACACCCGGGCGTGCTATCCGCTGGAATTCATTCCCAATGTCAGTGATAACGGTATGGCGGATCATCCAAATAACATCGTCATGCTGACTGCTGATGCTTTCGGTGTGCTGCCGCCCATCGCCAAGTTGTCACCGGAGCAGGCGATGTATCACTTTCTGTCCGGTTACACTGCCCGGGTCGCAGGCACCGAAAAGGGAATGGGAACACAGCCTGAGGCGACCTTCTCAACGTGTTTTGGCGCGCCCTTCATGCCGCGCCATCCTACAGTATATGGCGAAATGCTGCGCGATCGGATTGCTAGACACGGTTCGACTTGCTGGCTGGTCAACACGGGCTGGTCCGGTGGACGCGCTGGCGATGGGGGCGAACGGATGAAGATTTCCTATACTAGGGCCATGGTGCGCGCCGCATTGGATGGCCGCCTGACCGCTGCTCCGATGCAAAAAGACGAAAGGTTTGGCTTGTACGTTCCGGAGAGCTGCCCAGACGTTCCCACCGAAATCTTGAGGCCCGGTATCGCGTGGTTAGATAAGTCGAGCTACGACGCGACCGCGGCTCAACTCTGTGGGCGGTTTTCTGACAATTTCCAGCAGTTCGAAAGCCATGTCGATGAGGCTGTGGTCGCTGCAGGAATTCCCCCGGCTGCGTGAAGTATCCTGACAACCCCCGATACGCTGTTTTGTTTTCACTATTGCCGCTCTGTTGATGAATCGTCCCGACTGGATCCTAAAACTTTAAGCATTTTCCCAACCGATAGATCGATGGCCATAACCTGATGCGAAGCCTAGTGATCGCGGACGGTCCGACCGGATTATTTGTTCGCTGCCCTGCTCGTGTGTTCTCCACCTAGGGTTTTAGCTATGTTTGATACGAAACGTTCCATCGGCGAATGCACCTAGAGCCGATCGATTTCGTCTTCGAGCATAAGATCCGAAACAGGCGTGGGACGAGGCACTCATCTACAGGATCGCGCCAGACTTTATGTTGCCTATGATCGCAAGAACCTTGATCGAGTTAAGGAAAGCCTATGTATGATCTACTATCCGGCCTGAGAGTTATCGAAGGATCGGCATTTGTTGCCGCGCCGCTAGGCGGCATGACCCTGGCTCAACTGGGCGCTGAGGTTATCCGATTCGATCCGATCGGCGGCGGTATTGATCATCGCCGCTGGCCGCTCGACGATGCTGGGCGCAGCCTCTATTGGGCAGGCTTGAACAAGGGTAAAAAATCAATCGCGGTTAACACAAGAGAGGAGGAAGGTAGGGAGTTGATCCGTGCTCTCATTTGCGAGCCTGGACGGGATCGGGGCCTATTTCTTACCAACCATCCGCCCGGTGGACCATTCGATCACTCTGAACTTAAGGCCCGACGTGACGATCTTATCATGTTGAACGTGCTGGGCAGCCATGATGGCTCACCGGCAGTTGACTACACTATCAATTGCGCCATTGGGTTCCCTTATGCGACAGGGCCTCGCGACAATGACCGTCCAGTAAATCATCTGCTGGCGGCATGGGACCTTGTCGCTGGCTCGATGGCTGCGACAGGGATCCTGGCGGCCGAGCGAAGGCGCAGCCGCAATGGCGAAGGTGGACTAATCCGACTCGCACTCTCCGATATTGCGATTTGGGTCGCCAGTGCGCTCGGACATATTGCTGAGGCCGAGCTCTTGGGCCGCAATCGTACGGCCGATGGGAACCATATCTACGGTGCCTTTGGACACGACTTCGAGACCGCCGACGGTCGCCGTGTGATGGTGACGGCCTTGACAGGTTCACAATGGCGGCGCCTTAAGAAGGTGGTTGAAATTGACGCACAGGTTATGGATTTGGAGCGTGCGAACGGCCTTGACTTAGACAACGAGGGAGATAGGTACAGGGTTCGTGACGAGATTGTCGAATTTGTGCGTCCTTGGATCGCGGCCCGGCACTATGACTCGGTCAAGACTGCGTTTGATAGGGCGGGGGTTCTTTGGGGGCCGTATCAGACTTTCACTGAACTGGTGGCAAATGATTTCAGGTGCTCCACCGATAACCCTATGATGCAGCGCATTGCGCAGCCCGGTATTGGGGAATTTTTGGTTGCGGGTTTGCCGCTCAGGTTCGATGGCCTGACCGAGGATTCGGTCGCAGCAGCGCCGATTCTGGGCTCGGATACCGATCGCGTCCTAAGTGAATGCCTTGGACTGCCTGACCATACGATCGCTGACTTACATGATCGTGGGATTATCGGCGGCGCGGTTATCTAGTCTGCAATTTGTTTCTCAACAGTTCACCAACTTAGCAAACTATCGATATCTACATAGTGACACCACTAATGATGTGATGGATCCACTACAGCTGTGCCGCAAGGATCGGCTTTAGTGGATCAAAAGGCGGCCTAAGTTTAACTATGAAGTACGGTTTTTCCGCAGGATCGAAAGGTATTTCCGCAAACCGCAAGTGTGTTTTGTAGAAAGGCACGGTTCTCATGGGCGGTAGGCGAAGCGGTGCGGACGAGCTACCTTCGCATTGGTATTGCGTGACTGTATGATTCGCGTTGATCCTGATCTCGGCCTTGTGGGCTCTATAGGTGGAATGACCGATGTGAACCGGAAAATTACCCAAGAGCCGGACATTACAACTAAGTCCTCCCATTTGGTCGATCCCGGTCAACCAGGTAGTTGTCTCTGAGGCTAGTCACAGGAAATCTTATGCCAATTCGGAGCAGATCTTGAAAAGCTCACGCGGCCGTCTTCCATGATCTTGCGGGTGATGTGTTGAGGCTTACTCGTCTTGGCTGTGACAAGGTCCACGCTTGGCGTCGGCTGGACTCGCTGCCACTGTCGAATGGAGATCAGGGGGTGCAGCTTTGGCCAGAAAAATTTCACCGACCTTTGGACTGTGGGGTGCTATCTGCCTCGATGCGGTGTGCGGTACATCCGACTATGACGCGGCTTTTGCCCGGATCGTCGAACTTATGGTAACTGAGCCAGTTTATCTGGAATATGACGAGATGATAGTTCTCACATCGTCGATCGAAGCGCGGGAGGCAGGACGTTAATTTATGATGTCGGTGTATTTTGCGAGCCAGTCGGCCTTAAGTTCTTCCTCTTTGGCGCCCACGTCGTAGGCCGGCGAGAGGATGTGTTCAGCCCGCGTGATCTCGATAACGACAATGCCACGCATTCGATCACTCAGGTAATCCCAAGATTTGAAATGGATACGCAGATCGTCAAACCACGCTTCACTTTTTGAGGCGTAGCTTGCCGTGCCTGTGATGCGGCAGGCCTGGCGACGGAACACATCGATGAAATTAAGCTCTACGGCGGGGTTTACTCTAATATTTCGCGTGGTATTGGGGGAACGGAGGTCACAGAAGGCAAGATGGCTATCGTCCAGGATCGCGACCGTGGCTTTGGGCGAGACGGCGGGAGCCCCCTCTGGTGTGACGGTGGCGACCAGTGCGATCGTGTTCTCGCGGATAAGTCGCTTCATCACGTCAGTCAGCATGTTCACCTCCTACGATTTTGCCTTCATTTTTGCCCAACTGTCCCGGAGGGCAACGGTACGATTGAACACTGGATATTCAGCTCTATGATCGGTGTCGTGCACGAAATAGCCGCTCCGCTCAAACTGGATTGGCACACCGCGTTCTATTTTATTGAGACTTGGCTCAAGTTTGCAGCCGTTCAGAATTTCCAGTGAGTCCGGATTTATGTCATCGATGAAATCACCGTTCGCGCCTGGGTCCGCCCGGGTATAGAGGGGTTTGTAGAGCCGAACTTCGGCGTCGACTGCATGTTTGGCCGAGACCCAGTGGATCGTGCCCCGAACCTTGCGGCCATCCGGCGCGTCACCCCCCCGTGTCTCTGGGTCGTAAGTGCAATGCACCTCGGTGATCTCATCACTGTTGTTCTTGATTACGCCAATGCAGGTAATGAAAAAAGCGTAACGTAGCCGGACCTCACGGCCTGGGCTAAGCCGGTAGAATTTCCTTGCTGGATCTTCCATGAAATCATCCCGCTCTACCCAGAGTTCGCGTGTGAATGGGATCTTCCGGATCCCGTTTTCTGGTTTATCTGGATGGTTTATTGCCTCCAGCCAGTCAATCTTATCCTCGGAGAAGTTCGTGATGACCACTTTAAGGGGCCGTAGCACAGCCATCCGACGTTCCGCTGTTTGATTCAAGGAATCTCGAATGAAATGCTCCAGCATCGCCATTTCGACTTCCCCCTCGTTTCGCGAAACTGAGTTTTGTGAGACGAACTCGCGCAACGCGGCCGCTGGAACTCCACGCCTGCGAAGTCCTGAGAGCGTCGCCAACCTAGGGTCGTCCCAACCCGAGACATAACCTTCCTCGACTAGACGGGTTAGGCGGCGCTTGGAAAGCACGGTGTGTGAGATAAGGAGCTTCGCGAACTCGTATTGGCGCGGCACCGTGGGGACCGGTAGTTTATCGATCAGCCAATCATACAACGGTCGATGGTCCGCGAACTCAAGTGTGCAAAGCGAATGGGTCACACCCTCGATCGCATCGGACTGGCCGTGCGCGAAATCATAGGTCGGATAGATACACCAGCTGTTGCCGGTACGAGGATGTTTGGCATGCAGAATCCGGTAGATTACCGGGTCGCGCAGGTTCATGTTCCCCGCGGCGAGGTCGATTTTGGCGCGTAACACCCGCGCACCATTGGGAAACTCGCCCTTCCTCATACGCCGGAACAAATCTAGACTCTCATCGATCGGTCGATCGCGGTAGGGGCTTGGAGTGCCCGGATTTGTCAAGGTGCCGCGATACGTTCGAATCTCTTTCGCCGATAAGTCATCGACATAAGCCATAGCTATCTGAATCAGGTGTTCGGCCCAGTCGTACAACTGCTGAAAATAGTCCGATGCGAACTTCGCTTCGCCGGCCCATGAAAACCCCAACCACTGGACGTCCTGCTGGATCGCATCGATAAATTCCTGCTCCTCCTTGGTCGGGTTGGTGTCGTCGAAGCGCAGGTTGCAAATACCGCCAAATTCTGCGGCAATACCGAAGTTGAGACAAATTGATAGCGCGTGGCCGATATGCAGATAACCATTAGGTTCTGGTGGAAAGCGAGTGACGATTGACGCCGTGTTCCCTGCAGCGAGATCCGCTCGAATTTGCTCGCGGATGAAATCGCTAGGTTGTTTGGTTTCGGAGTTTGCGGTGCTCATTGCCCGACTCGGTGAATGGCTGGTTATCAGCCCTGTCTGCCAGAAACTGTGGCGCGGGGAAAGGGAAGAGGTTTGCCAGTCATGCGATAGTTAGTTCTGAGGCGTCAGGCCAACTGGTCAGGTGTCTCGGAACTCTGCTAAGACCTTGACGTTTTTAACTAGCGAACTCGGCAGAATTCATGACCATTTGGCACGATTTGCACACTGGTGTTGTGCATCCTTGGCTTTGCGATCAATTCGGACATCTGAATGTGCGCAACTACGCCAACATGTTCAACGAAGCGATGTTTCACGCCTACTTCGAAAGCAACCTTGCGCAGAAAGAATGCTTAGCGCACGGCGGACACGGTGTTGCCGCGATTGTACGGACGACTTTTCTCCATGAGTGCCCACTCGGTATGCTGGTTCGGACCGAGGGTTCCTTAGTTGAAGCATCAGAGAAGACGCTGACTTACATGTTACGGATGCGAGATGTTGAGACCGGATATGTGCATGCGACGCTTGAGACCCTGGAGGTGTTCTTTAATCCAGAGACCCGGTCATCAATGGCAATCCCTCAAGCTCTGCGCCCTCGGATCGAAGAGGAAATTTCGGGGCCTGACGCTGTGCCCGACCGCCAACCCTTCCCTCGGGAAGAACTGAATGTAGCGCGCTGGCACGAGCTTCAGCGCGGTGTTTGCTTTCCTTGGCATAAAGATCAGTGGGGTCATATGAATGTTCGCTGGTACGCACATTTCTTTGACGACGCGATCTTTCACATTTGGTCAAAGATCGGAACGGGTTGGAAAGCTATGGAAGCTCAAGGTGTGCACACGGTGACCGCGAGTACCACCACGCGTTTCAGAAAAGAGGTTTTGCCTGCTGACCTCTTTGTGATCGAGGGTGGGGTGGCCCGTTGCGGCTCCAAGAGCGTTACCTACCGCATGCGGATGAGCCACGTGGAAACTGGGGAAATACTCGCCTACCAGGACGTGGTGGAGGTTTTCTTCAACCCTAAGACACGAACTTCGACGCCGATGCCGGACGTAATTCGCACGGCCCTTGAAACAGAACTTCG
>PBMU01000048.1 GCA_002722775.1 Rhodospirillaceae bacterium | reverse complement strand
GGGCGCGGTTTTTGTATCGGGCGAATATTCATGTGTACGTCTTCAAGTATGCAGGTCTCGCTGTGGTGGCTAACCTTGTCCTCAGTCCAGAGGCGTTCGACCAGGGTTAGGTATTCCTCGAAACGGGCCGCGCGCTGGCCTTTTGCGACACCAAAGGCATTAAACTCCACGTCGCGATATCCAAGGCCGACGCCGAAGATCAGCTTGCCGCCGGAAAGCACGTCCATCGACGCGATGGTCTCCGCTGTGTAGACCGGGTTGTGGAGATTCAACAACAGGATACCGAGCCCGATGTTCATTTCCCCAGCTTCCGGTATTAGGCGGGAGAGGAAGGGGACGATTTGGAGTTGCTGATTGTTGCCCTCGTTCAGGTAGTGTTGACCGGAGACTAGCGTGTCCCAGCCGTGGTCTCTCATATGGTGAACCATGGCGATCTGCTCATCCAAGGCCGCGACCATATCGGTGTCGAGAAACTGCTGGTTGGTGAGGAACAGTCCTACTTTCATTGCACGCATCCATTTCCATTAGCTCGAGATGGTCCGATGCCGCGTGGCGCGGAGAGGTAATTATTGTCACGTAGGTTAGTGTCCCTCAACATGGGAATAGGGGGCTCTTTGTCTCAGCACAGGCGCGATATACTAGTGAGAGCCGCGAAAGATGGAGGTCATCTTATGAACGTCGACAATATGGCAGGCATGGTGGACGACAGCACCGGCGTTTTCCGCGTGGATCGCAATGCTTATATCGATCCGACGATCTTTGAGCGCGAGATGGAAACTATCTTTGAGAGTGGTTGGATTTATGTTTGTCACGAAAGCCAGATAGAGAAACATGGTGACTACTATGCTGCCCGCGCGGGGCGTCAGCCGATCTTCATAATTCGGGATAGTGATGGCAGTATCCGCGGCTTTATAGATGCCTGTCCGCATCGCGGCGCCGTTCTCACCCGAACTCGCCGGGGTTCGTTGAAGACAATCCAATGCCGGTTTCACGGTTGGTGCTTTGACACTTCGGGGAATTGCACCAGGATTAAAAATGAGGAGGGCGGTTGGCCGGGCGGTATTGACCGAACACGGTTTGCACTGACACCGGTACCAGCGGTTGAAAGCTACAAAGGTTTCGTCTACGCCTCCCTTAGCGCCGACGTGTCTCCGCTGGGTGACGCCTTGGGTGAGGCGCGCCATTTTATCGATTTGGTCGCGGATCAGTCGCCGGAAGGTATGGAGATCGTTCCGGGCAATCAGTCGTACATGATCAACGGAAATTGGAAATTGCAGGCCGAGAACGGGGTTGACGGCTATCATGTTTCGACCGTCCATCGGGTTTTTGCCCGCGCTGTGGCCAAGCGGGAAGCCCTTGGCGACCAAGACGAAATGCGCAAGACCGAGGCTGCGCGGATCAATGGCAAAGTGGAATCGGGCGTTTACGACTTAGGGAATGGGCATATGTTGCTATGGGCTAGGCGCGGAAACCCCGAGGTAGCGCCGTTGGCCGAAAATCTCAACTGGTTGAACCGGCAATACGATGCCGACAAGGTAGACTGGATGCTTAACAAAGGACGCAATTTATTCCTATTTCCGAATATGCACCTAATGGATCAGTCATCGACCCAGATTAGGGTGACCATCCCTCATGCTGTCGACCGAACCGAAGTTCGTGTCTATTGCATAGCGCCTCGAGGTGAAAGCAGAATAGCGCGGGCGGCTAGGCTCCGAAAATTCGAAGATTTTTTTATGGTGACTGGTATGGCTACCCCCGACGACATGGCGGCCCTGGAAGACGTGCAGCGCGGTTCCGATGGTCGGCTCGCTCGCTGGAATGAGATGGACCGGGGCATGAGTTTTGTGCTCATAGGCGCGGATAATGCGACCGCCAAAATTGGTGCAAGCCCCGTCACCTCGAATTCGGACTGGGATAGCGAGACGCTGTTTCACGGTTTCTATCGGGAATGGTCGAACCGAATATCAGTCCAAGGACCCAAATCAGAACGAGCAACACATTGATGAAAAACGATAAAATAAAAGAATGTGAAGCGCTCCTTTATCTTGAGGCTGACCTTCTCGATAGTCGGAAATGGACGATTTGGCGAGACCTCTATGTCGAAGATTGCATGATCTGGGTTCCGGCCTGGGATACGGAAGATGATTTGGTAGAGGATCCGGAACTTTCGGTTAATATGATATATCTTCTGGGCAAGCCTGCGATCGAGGCACGCCTACATAGAATCGAATCTGACGATGCTTATGCCTCCTTGCCGTTGGCGCGAACCTCGCACTCGGTTACCAATATTCGTATCGTCGAGGATCGAGGGAATGAAGTCGACGTGTCCGCCAAATGGACCGTTCTTTCGTTGGAGCCTCGGCGAGGCAAATCATGGCGTGGTGGTTGGTATGACTACACGCTCCGATGCGCCAACTCAGGCCTTATGATCAAAACGAAGAAGATTACATTGCTGGAAAACATGATCGACGGGACGGTCGACATTTATCAGATCTAACTATCCGGCACTTTCCATACAATTTATGAATTCAGACAGATGATTGTTCTGTGTGCGTCTATATACAATCTTGCCAAAGGCGTGTGGGTGAACAATCTTACAGTGATGATTCGAGCGGTGTTCGTCGACTTTGATGCGCGAATCCTCCTGGGGTAAGCGGCTTGCACGGGGCCTATAATCTAGTTATCGAAAAGGAATTGATGATGGAGAAAAGCGGCAAGAAGTACAAATGGATCGGAACTCGGCCAATTCGTCCAGACGGAGTAGATAAAGTGACCGGGCGGGCCAAGTTCGGTGCGGACTACGCCTTTCCCGGTATGTTAATCGCAAAGGTACTGCGCAGTCCACATGCTCATGCCCGCATAAAATCAATCGATACCTCAAAGGCTGAAGCATTGGCAGGCGTGAAGGCAATCGTGACTTCGGCCGATTTCCCGGATCAGGACTTCGCCTATGTCGGGCCGGAACGTGTGGCGGTAAATTTCTTTCATGTTACCCGTAACGTGATTGCGCGTGAAAAGGCGCTTTACGAAGGGCACACCATTGCCGCAGTTGCGGCAACCACGACCGAAATTGCTGAAGAAGCGATCGGTCTGATCGACGTTGACTACGAAGTGTTGCCGCATGTGATCGATGCTTATGAAGCAGCGCAACCCGGTGCCCCGCTCTTGTTTGAAGATATGATCACGCGCGGCGTCGATCCGGTACCAACCGAGGCGTCAAATGTTTCCAAGGTGGTGAACTTTGAGATTGGGGACATGGCTGCCGGTCTCGCTGAAGCAGACGAGGTTGTGGAGATGGATTTCCACACCATGCCCGTGCATCAGGGATATATCGAGCCGCACGCGTGCACGGCGCGCTACAACGAAGACGGCCAGGCTGAAATATGGAGCTCGAGCCAGGGACATTTTGTGGTCCGTGCGCTCACTTCCAAACTACTGGGTATGCGAGCTGCGGACCTGCGCTGCTACCCGGCCGAAATCGGCGGCGGTTTTGGCGGTAAGACAGTGGTTTATGTCGAACCGCTCGCTATGGCGCTGTCCAAGAAAGCTGGAAACGCGGTCCGGCTAGTGATGACTCGCGAGGAGGTCTTCAAGGCCTCGGGTCCGACATCTGGCGGCTCAATGAAGATCAAGATTGGTGCCAAGAGGGATGGCACCGTCACAGCGGCCGAGGGTACGTTCTGGATCCAGGCTGGCGCCTTCCCGGGTTCACCGGTGATGAATTGCTGTATGTGTGCATTTGCGCCTTACAAATTTGCAAACCAGAAGGCTGTTGGTTACGACGTGATTAGTAACCGCCCGAAAGCGGCGGCTTATCGGGCGCCCGGCTCCCCAATCTCGGCCTTTGGCGTGGAGAGTGTGCTCGACATGCTGGCCAAGAAAATTTGCATGGACCCCCTTGAGTTCCGCCTGAAGAATGCCGCTGTCGAGGGTAGTCCCACAATCATGGGCACCAAGCATCCGAGCTACGGCTACGCGGAAACCGTCGAAGTGCTGATGGACCATGGTCATGTGAAACAGCCACTCGGGCGGAACCAAGGTCGAGGTGTGGCGTCGGGTTATTGGTTTAATGGAGGTGGGGAGTCCAGCGCCACAGTCCATTTGAACGCCGATGGAACCGCGGTGGTCGCCACTGGAAGCCCAGATATTGGTGGCTCGCGGGCTTCTATGGCGCTGATGGCGGCTGAGACGTTAGGCATCGACTATGACCAGGTTCGTGCAATCGTCACCGATACGGCGAACGTCGGCTACACTCACGTTACGGGCGGCAGTCGCGTGACACTAGCAACGGGCTCCGCCGTAATAAAGGCAGCTGAAGCGTGTATCGACGAACTGCGCAAACGCGCTGCTCTGATCTGGGATGTTGATGTGGATGGGGTGGTTTGGGAGGATGGTATGGCGAAGCCGGCCAGCACCAATGTCGGTGACTTTGACCCTATGCCGCTTGCCGAATTGACCGCCAAGGCGGCACAGACCGGTGGACCCATCGGGGCCGCGGGTCAGGTCAATGCCGGTGGCGTTTCGCCGGGCTTGGCCACCCACGTGGTTGATGTCGAGGTAGACCCCGAGACCGGTAAGGTCACCATCCTCCGTTACACGGCTTCCCAGGATGTGGGCACGGCGATCCACCCCTCCTATGTTGAGGGGCAGATCCAGGGCGGCGTAGTGCAGGGTATAGGTTGGGCTTTGAATGAGGAGTACATTTATAATGAAAAGGGCCAGCTCGAAAACGCGGGCTTCTTGGACTACCGGGTACCTGTTGCCTCAGATGTACCGATGGTTGAGGCGATAATGGTCGAGAAACCCAACCCGAACCACAAGTATGGTGTTAAAGGCGTTGGCGAGGTAAATATTTGCCCGCCGATGGCGGCAATCGCTAATGCTATTGAAAGTGCAACTGGGGTGCGGATGACTGAACTACCGATGTCGCCTCCGAGGCTCCTGGCGGCACTTGACGCGGCTAAGGTGCCGGAAGCGGCCGAATAGACAGATTATGAAAATACCACGGGTCCCGGGCCGGGCGTCTTAATCTCGCCGGGGCTGGGTGTTTCATGTAAATACAAATTTGGTGCAGAGAATGATCAAACCCAAGGTACGGGTGGTTCTCGCCAACAGTCTCAGCCGCCAATACACTGGCGGGAAGACCGATTTCGAGATCGAGGCCACCAGGGTCCGTGATATATTGAAGGCACTTCAGGGGATGTTTCCGGGAATCCGAGAACACCTCGAGGAGGAGACGGCTGTTTCGATTGACGGTATGATCTACGACGATGCTTACCTCCAAGAGGTGACGGCGTCCGCCGAGGTATTTTTTATCCCGAAACTGGACGCGGGATGAGGGAGCGGTCGCTCGATCCCAACCAAACCCACTTTTTTTAAGTGTGTCTGCGGACATCGGTTTATTTTCTATTTTTGAATTTCAATAATAAATATAAAACATCAAAATATAACAATAGTAAATCGTATTGAGTGCGAAGTTAGATTGATTTTACAATATTACCAGAGTTGGGTAGTGTTAAGGTGGATATGCGCGCGATGGACAGGTATAATGTTGCTCACACTTTGTTAGATAGTTCTAAAGCAATTGCCTTCCGGTCTCATCTAGCCCGCTATAAAGCCAACTCATGCCGTCGTATGCCTGCGTGGGCGTGCGTCCCTTTAGGGCTATGTCGCGTAATTCCGCCGTTGGACCACTGGCATGATAAACATCGCCGTAAAATCGCGCTGTGATCTGCACCCGCGCGGTCCTGAGGTATCGATCAGCCTGGTAATCTTGGAGTGCTGGTTTCAAATCGCCGTGTCGGCATTCCAGTCTGTGTGCGAGGCAAACCGCGTCCTCGATCGCCATGCAAGCTCCTTGTGCAAGGTACTGCAACATCGGGTGAGCGGCATCGCCAAGAAGGCCGATCCTGCCCTTGCTCCAGCTCTTAACCGGTTCGCGGTCGCATAGCACCCACATCCGCCAGGACTCGATCCGGTCTAATAGCGCAATCACATCGGGGTGTTGTCCAGAGAAACGCTGGGCTAGTTCACCTGGATCGCCGAAGACATTCCATCCTTCCTCGTAGCGGTCGCTGTGGAAAACGGCGACGAGATTCATGATCTCGCCTCGATGTAAGGGGTACTGCACCAGGTGTGTCTTTGGGCCTGCCCAGAGCACAACAGCGTTCCAACGAAGATGTTCGGGGACCTCCAAAAGTGGCAGGACGGCGCGATACGCAATATGGCCCGAGACTCGTGGTGGGCCGTCGCCAACGATATTCTCACGAATGGTCGACCAGAGACCGTCGGCACCAATTAGACCTCGGCCCAGATAATTGGTGTCATCATCGCAAGTTATGGTTACACCGCCCGCTGTTTCCTGGAAACTGGTAACCGTTTGGTTGAGAAGGAGTTCGATCTCCGGAAAGTTTTGGACCGCATCGATCAACACGGTATGAAGGTCAGGGCGGTAAATCACACCATAGGGATTGGCGAAACGATCTTGGAATTCCGCGGTATTGACTGGAATTCGGGTAACTTCTTCACCCGTTAATCCGTCACGCATCACCAGTGCGTCAGGAAATACCGCGCAATCTTTTATAGCGTCTGTTAGTCCTAGCACCTTAAACATCTTGAATACATTTGGACCCAATTGGATACCTGCCCCTATCTCGCTGAATGCGTTGGCTTGTTCGAAAAGCCGGACCGGATAGCCTTTCTGGGCCAGAGCCAATGCGGTAGCCATGCCCCCGATACCACCGCCGGCAATTAGGATTGGTTCGTTCGTCATCCAGCCCTCCGTTTTCTTGGTTCCGCTACAGACCAATATTGAGACACGAACTTATTTCAAATGACGGTTTTTCAGCTGCGTAACGTTCTAGTCGACAGTAAATTTATCGAATTCAGATATTAGCGCTCGCAAGTGAATTCGCGATGCGTCTTTCTCTTCCATTGGATAGGGTCCGATGACAATTGCGACAGGGAACTTGGATATGGACAGAAATGTAAAGGTCACTTTGATTGGTGCCGGTCTTATGGGGCATGCTCTCGCGCTCGTCCATGCTATAGGCGGACACCAAGTTCGGATACAAGACGCAAGCTCATCCCAGCTGGACAAGAGTGTCGAGTTGATCAATTCTGCGCTCGGAACAATGGTTGATTCTGGGGTTGTCCAGTCCACCAAAAGTCATGAAATCCAAGCCAGAATAATGCCAGTAATTGCATTAGCGGACGCAGTAGATGGTGCTGGCCTGATTATCGAGGCGGTGGTTGAGAACGCTGATGTTAAACGCCAGGTCTATGCTGAGATCGACGCGGCAGCTCCGGCTGATGTAATCCTGGCCAGCAACACCTCCCATCTCAACGTCTTTCCTTTGATCCCAGAAGCGCGGCAGAAGCGCTCTCTTATCAGTCACTGGTACACACCGCCTTACGTCATCGACTTGGTCGATCTCGCGCCGGGGCCGGATACCGATCCGGAAGTGATGCGGCAGATGAAAGCGCTTTACGATGGCATGGGAAAGAAGCCGGTCCTTTTCGACAAGTTCATTCCTGGTTATGTGGCAAACCGTTTACAGGCGGCGATGGGGCTAGAGATCACCAAATTGCTTGACGAGGGTTGGGTGTCAGCTAAGTCGATTGACGACTCCATTAAGTATGGTCTAGCACTGCGTATGGCATTGATGGGCGTCTTAATGAAGGCCGATTTTACCGGCCTTGATATGATGCGCCGTGGGATGGCTAATCGGACTTATGTCCCTCCCGTGCCGACCCCCGAAAGCCCGACGCTTAACAAATTGCTTGTCGAAGGTAAGCAGGGAGTGATGAGTGGGGCCGGCTATTTTGAATATGGAGGGCGCAGCCCTGAGGAATTGTTCAGAAATCGCGACATCGGCCTGCTGAGATTAAAGGCAGAAGTCGCGCGGATCGAGGATGAATTACCACTTGGTGGATAGATATATAATAAGTGGTTGTAAGACGATTTTATTGATGACGAATAAAGAACGTGAGTCGGTTCTGCAACAGATACTTGCATTGCATTATAAATCCACACTGATTCCCGTTTCGTTCACGTTGACCTCATGAATAAGCAGTGATTCACTCCGCGTGTTCAGGAGGAATGAATGACGGCGTTACGAGAACTTGGGCGGCGATTGCAAGCGATGTTTGGGCCTGTCTTCGGGTGTCTTCTGATTGTTTATTTCGTATATCATTCCGTCCAGGGAGATCATGGGGCAAGAGCGTGGCTGCAATTAGATCTTCGAATTTCTGCGGTGGGCGACGAAGTGTCCGAACTTTCTGCGCGCCGGGCAACGTTGGAACAGCGAGTGCGGCTACTGCGACCTGATAGCCTTGACCGAGATATGATCGAAGAACAAGGCCGCCGCCTACTCAATTTCTCACATCGGGATGATGTGTATATTGTGCATCCAAATGGCGTTGGATATCATTCGGTTGCACGTACAATACAATAACTGAAATGTGGTTAATTAAAAAAAATATTTTTAAATCAATAGTTTAGAGTTGTTGAAATGCATTGGATTTTGTCTTAATTCTTTACTGTTCGGTTCCGCGGACACGGAGGCGGACTTCTGACTCAGTCTGCGAGGAGAGAAGTCATGGCAAAACCCGCGACGCGCGCCGCCTCTCGGCGCCCCATCGCCCGTAAGGGTGCAAAGGCAAAACGGGGAATGAATAGGCCGAGCCCGACCCGTGAGGAGCTTATCAATTTCTACCGTGACATGCTGCTTATCCGTCGTTTCGAGGAAAAGGCGGGGCAGATGTATGGTATGGGGCTGATCGGCGGATTTTGTCATTTATATATTGGTCAAGAAGCTGTTGTCGTGGGTATGCAGGCGGCAATCAACGAGGCGTCGACCGTGGTCACAAGTTACCGGGACCATGGTCACATGTTGGCCTGCGGAATGGAGTCTCGCGGCGTCATGGCCGAACTGACCGGACGTGTTGGGGGTTATTCTAAGGGTAAGGGCGGCAGTATGCACATGTTCAGCCGTGAGAAGAATTTCTTTGGCGGTCATGGAATAGTTGCGGCTCAGGTGCCGATTGGAACCGGCCTCGCCTTCGGCCACAAATACAAGGGTGAAGATGCTGTGTGCTTGACATATCTCGGCGACGGGGCGGCGAATCAGGGGCAGGTATATGAGAGCTTCAATATGGCTTCGTTATGGAAATTGCCGTGTATTTATGTGATTGAGAACAACAAATATGCCATGGGAACTGCTGTCTCCCGAGGCACGGCCGGCACGTCGCTCGCCGAACGGGGGGCGGCCTACGGGATTGTTGGCGAAGAAATTGATGGCATGGACGTCGTCGCGGTAAAGGCTGCTGGTGAGAAGGCGGTGGCGTACGCTAGTTCTGGCAAGGGCCCCTACATCTTGGAAATGAAGACCTACCGATACCGTGGCCACTCGATGTCCGATCCGGCCAAATACCGCACGAAGGACGAGGTCAACCGGATGCGTCAGGAACACGATCCAATAGACAATGTGAAAGCGCGTCTCGCCGAGGCGGGTGTTAGCGATGACGAACTCAAGGCCATCGATCGAGATATTCGCGCGACCGTTACTGAGGCCGCTGATTTCGCGCAATCGAGCCCAGAACCGGACCCGTCTGAACTGTATACCGACATCCTGATCGAAGCCTGAAATTAACGCGTGTTATTTTGGCGCTGCGAGCGCCAATTTTTGTATGGGGACGCGTCAAGGGGATATGGAATGCCGATCCAGATTTTGATGCCAGCTCTTTCACCAACGATGACAGAGGGTACTCTTGCTAAGTGGTTGAAGGCGGAGGGTAGTGCAGTCGAGCCAGGTGACGTTCTCGCTGAGATTGAGACGGATAAGGCGACCATGGAGGTTGAGGCGATTGAGGAAGGCACTATGGGCCGCCATTTGGTCGCTGAAGGGACAGAGAATGTCGCAGTTAACACCCCAATAGCGCTTTTGCTGACCGATTCAGAAGACGTATCTGCACTCGATCAAAGCCCAAGTCCCGTGCCCGACGTGGCTCTAGCATCAGCCACACCTACTCAGGCTCCGGCTGAGCCAAGAGGTGCATTACCAACCCCAGCCCTTGACACCGACGAGGAGCGGTTCTTCGCCGCCACACAAATTCAGACCGTACGTGAGGCCTTGCGCGACGCCATGGCGGAGGAGATGCGCAAAGACGAACTGGTCTACGTGATGGGCGAGGAAGTAGGTGAGTATCAGGGAGCTTACAAGATCACTCAAGGGCTCCTGCAAGAGTTCGGCGACAAGCGGGTGATCGACACACCGATTACCGAGCATGGTTTTGTCGGTTTGGCGGTCGGTGCGGCATTTGGAAGTCTGAAACCGATCATTGAGTTCATGACTTTCAATTTCTCCATGCAAGCGATTGACCAAATTATTAATTCCGCCGCCAAGACTCTTTATATGTCGGGCGGCCAAATGGGATGCCCGATAGTTTTTCGTGGGCCTAACGGTGCTGCTTCTCGTGTCGCAGCGCAGCATTCCCAAGATTATACGAGTTGGTATGCTCACTGCCCGGGTCTGAAGGTTGTTGCCCCGTGGTCAGCGGCGGATGCGAAGGGTCTCCTGAAATCTGCGATCCGAGATCCGAATCCGGTCATCTTTCTGGAGAATGAGGTGCTTTACGGACAGAGTTTCGAGGTGCCGACCGACTCAGATTTTACAGTGCCGATCGGCAGGGCGAAAGTTGTACGTCCAGGCGCTGATGTTACGGTTACCGCTTTCTCGATCATGGTTGGTAAAGCATTGGAAGCGGCTGAAATGCTGGCTGGAGAAGGTATTGATGCCGAAGTTATTGACTTGCGTTCGATCCGACCGCTCGATGTCGATGCCATTGTGCGCTCGGTGGAGAAAACCAACCGCATCGTTTCGGTTGAGGAGGGTTGGCCGACTTGTGGTGTTGGTTCGGAGATTGCAGCGTTGATGATGGAACGTGCGTTTGATCATCTGGACGCGCCTGTCGCAAGGATCGCTGGCGAGGACGTACCGATGCCATATGCGGCGAACCTGGAACAGCTCGCGTTGCCGCAGCCCGAGTCCATTGTGGCTGCGGCCAAGTCTGTCTGCTATCGCGAGTGAGGGGGACAAGTCATGACCATTCAAATCCTGATGCCCGCGCTGTCACCTACCATGACCGAAGGCAAACTCACCGCCTGGATGAAAGCGGAAGGTGATGTTGTTGAACCGGGCGACGTGATCGCCGAGATCGAGACAGATAAGGCGACTATGGAGGTTGAGGCTGTAGAAGAGGGCACGCTGGGTAAGATTCTCATCGAGGCCGGTACCGAAGGCGTGCCGGTGAATACCGCAATTGCTGTCCTGTTAGAGGAAGGCGAGAGTGCTGCTGATATATCGGCCGAAGCCGGGATGCCTGAACCTTCTTCAGCACCGGCTGGTGCGCCTGATCCATCGCCTCTCACAAAAGCTCCATCCTTTTCTGCAGCGGCCACTCCGGGGTCGTCGGCGTCTGGCGGACGTATCATTGCCAGTCCACTGGCGCGCCGTATGGCCGAACAAGCTGGGATTGATCTTAACTTGGTTGCCGGCAGCGGGCCGAACGGCCGTATTGTGAAGAAGGATATCGAGGCGGGGATTTCTAGTGGCGCAGGGCGTTCTAGGGCCGTTCCGGGGCAGGCCCCGATTGTGACAGACTCTGGGGCAGTTCAGGCACCGGCCGCAGACGTTCCCGGCGTTCCAGAGTTCGAAGAGATTACGAACACGACCATGCGCAAAGTGATAGCGCGTCGTCTTACGGAATCGAAACAGTTTGCACCCCATTTTTATTTGACAGTCGATTGTGAGATCGACGCGCTGTTAGCGATACGCAAACAACTCAACGAGAAGCTGGCAGATACCAAGATTTCCGTGAACGATATGGTGGTGAAGGTCGCCGCTCTTGCACTTAAACAGGTGCCGGCGGCGAATGCTTCTTGGACAGAAGAAGCGGTGCGCGTCTACCGCTCCGTCGATGTCTCGGTCGCGGTCGCGATCGAGGGCGGTTTAATTACACCTGTGGTGCGAGGGGCGCAAAACAAAGGTCTGTCGGAAATAGCTGCCGAGATTAAGGACCTCGCAACCCGCGCGCGCGACGGCAAATTGTCGCCCGAGGAATATCAGGGCGGCACCTTCTCGATCTCCAATCTTGGCATGTTTGGGATCAAGGAGTTCGCGGCCGTGATCAATCCGCCCCAAGGCGCTATCCTTGCTATCGGCGCGGGTGAGGAGCGCCCGGTCGTGAATGACGGGACCCTAGCTATCGCTACGGTGATGAGCTGTACGCTCTCCGCCGATCATCGGGTGGTGGATGGCGCGATTGGGGCCGAGTTCATGGCCGCGTTTAAGAACTTGATTGAAAACCCGCTGACCATGCTTCTCTAGGAGACCGCAATGGCTGACAACAAATTCGACGTCATCGTGGTAGGCGGAGGGCCCGGTGGTTACGTCGCGGGGATCCGAGCCGCCCAGCTCGGTATGAAGACGGTAGTAATCGAGGAAGCGCACCTAGGGGGCATCTGCCTCAACTGGGGCTGCATCCCCACGAAGGCGTTACTCCGGTCTTCCGAGATTTTTCACATTCTCCAGAATCTTGGTGACTATGGAATGTCGGCCAAGGATGTCTCCTTTGACGTGAAAAAGGTGGTCGAGCGTTCCCGTGGGGTGGCCAAGCAGCTCTCGGGCGGGGTAAAGCATCTGTTGAAGAAAAACAAGGTCACGGTGATTGAAGGCCGTGGCCGTTTGGACGGTGGCAGCGTGGGCGCGCGAAAAATCAAGGTTAAGCGGACTGGTAAAAACGCAGCTGACCTGATCGGAAAGCATGTGATTCTTGCTAACGGTGCGCGAGCGCGAACGCTACCCGGGATTGAGCCCGACGGTAAGACTATTTGGACCTATCGCGAGGCCATGGTACCCGATGAAATACCGAAATCACTCTTGGTAATTGGTTCGGGTGCTATCGGAATCGAGTTTGCTAGCTTCTATCGCGACATGGGATCTGAAGTGACAGTGGTGGAAGTGTTGGATCGTCTTTTACCGGTTGAGGATGAAGAGATTTCAGCCTTTGCTTATAAGGCCTTTGCCAAGCAAGGTATGAAGTTGAAGGTAGGAGCGAAGGTCTCAGACGTGAAGACCTCGGCCAAGGGTGCGTCCGTTACTGTGGAGGCAGGTGGTAAGACTGAGACGATCGAGGTCGAAAAGGTAATTTTGGCCGTCGGCATAGTCGGCAATGTTGAGGACATCGGCCTGGAGGGGACCAAGATAAAGGTCGATCGCGCCCATGTTGAAATTGATCAATGGTGCAAGACCGGCGAACCCGGCGTTTATGCGATCGGTGATTTGGTCGGCCCCCCGTGGCTTGCTCATAAAGCCAGCCACGAGGGAGTTCTTTGCGTCGAACGTATCGCCGGCGTGAAGGGCGTACATCCTCTTGATACCTCGAATATACCGGGTTGCACTTATTGTCGTCCGCAAGTTGCTAGCGTCGGGTTGACTGAGGCGGCGGCCAGGGCGGCGGGCAATGAGGTCCGAGTGGGTCGCTTCCCTTTTCTTGGCAACGGCAAGGCGATTGCGTTGGGTGAACCCGAGGGGCTGGTGAAGACAGTTTTTGATGCCAAGACTGGCGAGTTACTGGGAGCGCATATGATCGGCGCCGAGGTCACCGAAATGATTCAAGGTTACACGGTCGCCCGCGCCTTGGAGACCACCGAAGCCGAACTTATGCACACGGTGTTCCCACACCCGACCCTCTCGGAAATGATGCACGAGTCGGTGCTTGATGCCTATGGGAGGGCTGTCCACTTCTAGAGTGACATGAGTAAGAAAGAAGCCATGGCTAACCATCTCACCACAGCCCGCCATCCGGAAAAGACGCACCGGCCGGACAATCCCACCAAGCGCAAGCCAACGTGGATCCGAGTGAAGGCGCCAACATCGCCTATCTACAAGGAAACCCGAGACTTGATGCGGGAGTGGAACCTTCATACAGTCTGCGAGGAGGCGGCATGTCCTAACATCGGCGAATGTTGGGCTAAGCGGCATGCGACAATGATGATAATGGGCGCGGTCTGCACTCGCGCTTGCGCGTTCTGCAATGTCGCGACAGGAAAACCCGGAGCGCTTAATCCACTCGAGCCCGAGAATGTCGGACAAGCTGTCGCCCGACTTGGATTGGAGCATATAGTCATCACTTCGGTGGATCGCGATGATCTCAATGATGGTGGGGAAGAGCACTTTGCCTCCACAATAGCTGCTGTCCGCCGCGCCTCTCCCCGCACTACCGTGGAGATCCTAACCCCGGATTTTCTCAAAAAAGAAGGCGCCCTCGAGGTCGTGGTAAAAGCGCGCCCTGACGTCTTTAACCATAACCTTGAGACGGTACCACGGCTCTACCCGAGCGTGCGTCCTGGTTCGCGCTATTTCCACTCTTTACGCCTGTTAGACCGGGTAAAACAGCTCGATCCTAACATGTTCACAAAATCCGGTCTGATGGTTGGGCTTGGTGAGGCACGAGAGGAGTTACACCAGGTTATGGACGACATGCGGTCGGCGAATGTCGATTTCCTGACTATTGGCCAATATCTGCAGCCCACGCCCAAGCATCACGGTGTCGACCGGTTCGTTGAGCCGGACGAGTTTGTCGCTTTAGAGTCCGTGGCTTATGGTAAGGGTTTTCTTATGGTGGCATCTTCGCCGATGACCAGGTCATCCTATCACGCAGGCGAGGATTTTAGACGACTGCGCTTGGCAGCGCAAACTGCCCGCTAGAGAGACTTTGTGTTTGGTTGACATCATAAGGTGAAAAGCCTAAACGCGCGGTAATGCCCACGCATGCTGAACAGCGCGTTGTTCCATTCACGCAGGGACAACTCTTCGACCTGGTTGCCGATGTGGCGCGCTACCCGGATTTTCTACCCTGGTGCGTGGGTGCGCGCATACGTGAAGTGTGTGGGGAGGAGATCCTGGCTGATCTCATGATCGGTTACAAACTTGTTCGAGAGCGGTTCACATCCCGGGTTTCTCTTAATCGCGCAGCAGGACGGATTGACGTGACCTATACCGATGGGCCGTTCAAATACCTCGACAACTACTGGGTTTTCCGAGAGCATCCCGATGGCTGTTTGATCGACTTCCATGTAGATTTCGAATTCCGCTCGACCCTACTCGAGAAACTGATAGCTACTTTGTTTAATGAAGCGGTCATGAAAATGGTCGGTGCCTTTGAGGAACGGGCGCACACACTTTATGGAGCTTGTGGTGAAGGCGTGAACGGAGTTACAGCCGACTAAACAGAGCTTTACAACCTTGCGCATCGCAAAATGTCTATATGTCCGGGTCAAGCTGTGGATCCGAACTCAAAGGGGGCGCGGGCAAAAGTTTCTCGTGATTGAGCTAGATCGTTGGCTACAATTCCGACTATTTCTTTGGTGTCTGTATTAGTGAAAGAATAGCAGTTTCGAACTTGTCTCGAAGGTCGTGGCACCCGTAATTGCCAAGTTCAAAAGTTCGGGACTGTTGACGTGTAGCATGAGTCCTGAGATCGAGTGTCGCCCGGCGCTGCGGCTATGAAACGCTAGCCAGGCGTCAAATATAACTAAGAGTATTGTAAAACTTCACGCGGGCGGTACCCTTGTTCGTTATCGTGGTGTGGTCCGAGAGGAAACACTCGTCAAAGCTTCGAAAT
Organism: Rhodospirillaceae bacterium; assembly: GCA_002722775.1. GTDB lineage: Bacteria > Pseudomonadota > Alphaproteobacteria > Thalassobaculales > Thalassobaculaceae. The sequence goes on along the minus strand of PBMU01000048.1, from coordinate 4,176 downwards.
AGAATGCGATCTAAAATACGGTTATTAGGAGTTTTCAAAGCTAGGGCGGGTTTAGTCTGGAGGGGATAGGGGTCTTTTGAGCTTCCGGTTGTGCGAGCGGTATCGACAAATTGATATACACTGTGTGGTGTGGGGATTCAGTTCAATTGTTTGTCGACCTCCCCCACCTGCCAAGGCATCGAACGGCGTAAAGCCCAATCACTTAATGCGTATAACGATACAGCCATCACGGCTAACGTGAGGAGTGCGGCGAACATTAGGTCGATTTGCATTCGTGCATTCGCATGCAGCATTAAGTAACCGAGCCCTCCGCTAGAGCCGACCCATTCACCCACCACGGCACCGATTGGGGCTACCGCGGTTGCGACACGGAGGCCTGATGCGAAGGCTGGCAGTGCTGCCGGTATGCGCACACGAAAAAGCAAGACCACGCCATCGCAGCCCAACATCCGTGCGCTGTCGATCATCGCTTGTTCTGTGCGTCGAAGCCCGTCGTGGAAAGAGGTGGTCACGGGAAAGAAGATTATTAACGAAGCCATAGCGACCTTTGACGCCATGCCGTAACCGAGCCAAAGCACTAGGATGGGGGCCAGCGCGAAGACCGGAATGGCCTGGCTGATCACCAAGATAGGCAGTAACCATCGCCGTATCATGACTGCATGGGCCATGGAAAGTGCGGTCGTCGCCCCTAAAAAAATGCCAATCAAAAGACCTAGCAAGATCTCTGCAAGCGTAATGCTCGCATGTCCAATGATCAGTTCCCAATGAATGTACAACGCGTCCAGCACTAGGGGAGGACCCGGCAGAATGTAATGCGGACTTTCGGTTAGCCAGACAACCACCTGCCATAACCCGAGGAAGGAGATCGCTATTACTAAGGGTCGGAGCAAATTCAAGGTCTCATTTTGCTGTTCTGTTAACTATGGTAACGAGTTCTTGACTTGGCAAGGCGTATGGCTAGGGCGACCTCATGGTAACCATTCCAGACAGTTTTCCCGAACGTCCAATCATGATCGGTAGCGAAATCTACCGTTTCTCACGCTACGGGCGCCGCCATCCGCTTTCGATCCAACGTGTTACCACAGTGATGGACCTGACCCGAGTACTAGGTTGGCTCGGCGATGAAACATTCGTCGAGAGCCCTATGGCGACGGCAGACATGTTGACGCGGTTTCATGATCCGAATTACGTAGCTGCGGTCCAGGCTGCCGAACGTGATGGGTTTGTTGCTGAGTATGTGAAAGAGACCTACAACATCGGCCGCAACGGCAATCCAGTTTTTGCAGAAATTTTCAGGCGGCCTGCGACCGCCGCGGGAGCCAGTATTCTTGCCGGAAAGATCTTAGCTCGGGCCGAAAATGGCGTGATCCATTCTCCAGCTGGCGGCACTCACCATGGACGGCCGGCGATGGCGTATGGATTCTGTTTCTTCAATGACCCTGTGCTTGCAATTTTAGCGATGCTGGATGGTGGGTTGGGCCACGTGCTTTACGTGGATTTTGACGCTCATCACGGTGATGGCGTGCAGGATGCGTTCCACGACGACGATCGAGTGCTAACTGTCTCGGTGCATGAGATGGGACGCTGGCCTGGGACGGGAGCTCTCAACGATAAAGCGGGCGGTATGGCCCGAAACATTCCCGTCCCTCCAGGTTTCAATGATACTGAACTCGAAGCGGTGGTCGCCGAGGTGGTGCTGCCGCTAGGAAAGGCGTTTGGGGCGGACGCAGTGGTTGTCCAGTCGGGTTGCGATGGGCTTGCCGACGATCCACAGAGTAAGCTTATGCTGTCCAACGGCGCGCTGGCACGGGCAGTGGTTCAGGCCGCAAGCTTAGCGCCAAGGGCGCTAGTGTTGGGTGGTGGAGGCTACAATCCTTGGGCCGTGGCCCGGTCTTGGAGCGTAATTTGGGGAAAATTGAACGGGTTTGGCCTGCCAGAGACCTTGTCATTTGCCGCTGAGATGGTTTTGAGATCACTGGGCTGGGACAATTCGCGCGGGCGTAACCCACCAGAGCACTGGTTCACTACACTTGTTGACGAGGCGAACCGAGGTCCTGTGCGTTCGGAGGTGCGACACGCAATTCGTGAAGCGGCGATAAAATGATTCGAGCGATAATGCTTTCGCTGTTTTTTGCTCTATCTTTTGCAACGGGAGCCGTTGGGCAGCCGCGCGAGACATTAGCAATCAATACCGGCGATGGCGAGCGGCACGTCTTCCGTGTTGAGATCGCACGTACCCCGGAACAGCAGGCGACCGGGTTGATGTTCCGCGAACGCATAGCCGAAGATGTTGGCATGCTTTTTCTGTATTCCCGAGAAAGCTTTCAGGCAATGTGGATGAAGAATACGCTCATCTCGCTCGACATTTTGTTTATCAAGAGGGACGGGCGGATCCATCATATTCACGAGCGGGCTATTCCCGGTTCGCTTACGACAATTTCCTCGCGCGGCCGTATTTTGGCAGTTTTGGAACTTAAGGGCGGTACCGTCGCGCGGCTCGGCATTCAGAAAGGTAATCTTGTCGAGTATCCACCATTGCGTAAATAGAAGTTTATTCTTGTTTGTATAGCAAGGAACGTCGGATTTTCCGTCCGTCCAGGCGCAGGAGCCTGTGCTGGCGGCGTTTGTCCGGTCCGGTTACGTGTAAGATGCCAATCGGATCATGTGGGAGGTAGGGTTCGCAAAATTGATTTGTGCGAGGGTCGATTAATGGGAGGCGCCTATGCGTTTGCCAATTGGCAAGCGCCGGAAGCGGCGCAGTGATTAGTCGGTTTGCATAGACTGCGTGATTGAGCGCCGTCTGCTCTACCAGCGGAAACCGTGTGTTTGAAAGTGCCCGCTCGAGGGAATACTGCCAGGCCTCCCAGTGAGGCGCATCGGCTCGTAACGCGAAGACCCCCGAGTTAAGGGTTGGCCGACCGGCAAGATCATCCGCCGTCATAGCATCATAACAAAGGGCGTATGCCCGGTGCCGCCACGTTTGTTCATCGACAAGAGAATCTTTGTCTTTGATGGTTTGATACTGGCGTAGATATGCGGGTGAGACCTCGGGCACAATCGCGAGCCGACCTAGTAGGGCGGAGAGAATGAAGTCGTCGAGCCATCGCGAATCTTGAATCCAGGTGTCCGCGTCCATCCAGAGATAAACATCAAAGTCGGGAAAGTGGCGTGGTAGAAATGGGCGTGCCGTCAATGCTTTGAAGGTCTCGGGCGCGGAATCCCGATCGGGAAAGTTAAGATCCCAATCAGGCTTCACAAACCGGACAGATCGTTGTCGAAGCCAGGTCTTGGTTGCCTCTTCTAACCCGAGGTCAAGGATGCAAAGACTTAGCCTATTCGGTCTTTCCCGGTCCCGGATTGAGTTTACGAGACCCTTTAGAAAAAATGCATAACCCTCGTCCGCTGCTGTAACGAGCGCTATTCGTATAGTGAAAGGATTGGTAAGAAGTATTGAGCCTTGGCGGCCGGTTCTCAAGATTCGCACGCAATCGAAGAGTGCATAGGCGCGTCCTGGCGACACGGGACCATTCGCAGCGGCAACCTGCAGTCCGCGTATTGCTAAGTCAAAACGATCGGAATTTGATGCCGCATCGGCCAGGTCGTTGGCAATCACCGGATCGCGTGGTTCACTAATATGGCCATATAGCCAAATGTTTGTAGGATCGGAAAGCTCATCTCCATGGGTTCGTGCACGCGCGAGATTGGCATAACCATCTGCGATTTCGGGATGTAGAAGACAGACCTTGAGGAAGTGTCGCTCCGCGGTGGTCCATTTCCCTTGCCGAGCCATGCCTACCGCCAGCCGCGATAGAGAATTAACCGAGATATCACCCGCGGAAATCATCTCGAGACATAACAGCTCGACATCCTCGTATTGGCCATCTGCAAGAGCCCGGTCGGCTTGGCGTAATAACTCGGCTTTGGACCCGTTTGCCATGGCTTCCCGATCACACGTGACTGACCCGGCCTACGCCGAACACGGGCCCAAGGCAATAGGAAGCAAGATCTTCTTAATCAGGCAAACGGTCTGATACGACGGGGTATGACAGTAATTGTGACTTGCGCTTAGAGAGTAAAAACCATAGAAACCCGGAGATTTTGAGATGTTTACGGGGTGTAGCGCAGCCTGGTAGCGCATCTGCTTTGGGAGCAGAGGGTCGGCGGTTCGAATCCGTC
>PBMU01000047.1 GCA_002722775.1 Rhodospirillaceae bacterium | reverse complement strand
TTGGTACCACCGAAACCAAAACTGTTTGAGATCGCCAGATTGATCCGAATATCGTCTTGGCGTTCCAGCAGTATTGGCATCGCTACGACCTCTGGGTCTATGGTCTCGATATTAGCTGAAGCGGCCAGGAAGCCATGCTTCATCATTAGGAGCGTGTATATCGCCTCGTGCACACCCGCGGCCCCTTGCGAATGGCCCGTCAACGATTTGGTCGAGCTAATCGCCGGGATCTTATTCCGCTTAACAAAAACTTCCGAGATCGCTTCGAGTTCCTTGGTGTCGCCAATCGGAGTACTAGTCCCATGAGTGTTGATGTAGTCGACCGGCTCTTCAATCCCAGCCAGCGCCAATTGCATACACCGAGCCGCTCCCTCCCCCGATGGTTGAACCATATCGGCGCCGTCCGAGGTGGCGCCATAGCCCACGATCTCGGCATAAATTTCCGCATCCCTCTCCTTGGCATGTTCTAACTCTTCTAGAACCAGCACACCCCCACCACCAGCAATCACGAACCCGTCGCGATTCGCATCATATGCTCGTGACGCCGTCTCGGGAGTATCGTTGTACTTTGACGACAACGCCCCCATAGCGTCAAACAAGACAGACAAAGTCCAGTGCAATTCTTCCCCGCCTCCGGCAAAGACGATGTCCTGTTTACCGAGCTGAATTTGTTCGTAAGCGCTACCTATACAGTGCGAACTAGTCGAACATGCGGAACTTATCGAATAACTCAATCCCTTAATCTTGAACGCTGTCGCGAGGGTCGCGGAATTAGTGCTGGACATCACGCGGGGGACCATATACGGGCCCACCCGTTTTGGCCCCTTATCTCGAGCTAGGTCGAAGGCAGCCATCATGTTCGACGTAGACGGACCACCGGACCCCACAATCATTCCGGTCATCGGATGACTAATATCGTCAGGTTTTAGTCCGGAGTCAGCGATCGCCTGTTCCATCGCGATATAGTTATAAGCAGCGCCATTGCCCATAAACCGCATCAATTTGCGATCTATTTGTTCTTTTGGATCAAGTTTCAGAGATCCATGGACATGGCTACGGAAACCCATGTCCCGATATTCCTCCGCAAACGTGATACCGGACCTGCCCAATCGCAGTGACTCCGTCACCTCCACCGCATCATTGCCGATACTGGACACCACGCCTAGACCAGTGACAACAACTCGTCGCATCAACTCGATCCCTGGGCGACAGCGGGGTTGCTGAAAAGGCCAACCCGAATATCCTTGGCCTCAAAGACAGGTTCTCCATCGCAGAACACGTGACCGTCGGCGATCCCGAGAAATAACTTGCGCATGATCACCCGTTTGATGTCGAGCTGAAATTTAAGCTGTGTGGCCGTGGGTAAGACCTGGCCAGTGAACTTGACCTCACCCACTGATATCGCCCTACCAGAACCCAGGCCACCGAGCCACCCAAGCGTAAAACCCAGTAGCTGCCATAGCGCATCCATGCCAAGGCAACCGGGCATTACTGGGTCGCCCTCAAAATGGCACTTGAAGAACCAGAGGTCTGGTTTGATATCAAGCTCGGCCTCGACCTGGCCCTTCCCACTTGCTCCACCCTCTTCGCTGATTTTGGTGATACGGTCGAACATCAGCATCGGGGGCATGGGTAGCCGTGGATTGCCCGGACCGAATAAGCGACCTTGCGCACATTCAATCAGATCTTTGTAACTAAAGTCGCTGGCTCGCTTGGACGTCACGTATCCTAGACCCTTGATATCGATCACACGGCCCCAGTCCACGCTAGGCCCCACGCCGATGAAAGCTTGTATAGCATCCATCTCGCCGTCTGACGTGTAGAAAACCACAAACCGACCGGGATCGCCAAGAACTTAGGACCACAGTGTAGTCGCAAAACACACGCCATGCTTGACAAAACTTCCATCAATCCGGATGACTGAGGAAAGGAAGAACATCGCGCGTAGATTCTAACATGTTCCAAGCGTTGGAAACATACATCCATGAAGAAGGCTGATACTGAGGCTAGGGAACAGGCGATCACGCTGCTGAACGAGGCGGGCCTTCGGCCAACTCGCCAGCGAGTGGTTTTAGCTCAAGTGCTATTCAGTAACGGCGACCGACATGTCACAGCTGAACAATTACACGGCGAAGCGGAGGCAGATGGCGCAGCCATTTCCCTCGCCACGGTCTATAACACATTACACCAGTTCAAAGGTGCGGGGCTTTTACGGGAGGTCGTCGTCGATAGCGGACGAGCATATTTCGACACTAACACTAAAGAACATCATCATTTCTACGTTGAGAAGACTGGGCTCCTAGAGGATATCGCAGGCGAATTGATCTCCATGACGTCACTTCCAAAGCTCCCTGAAAACAAAGTGGTTGACCGAGTGGATATTGTGATCCGCTTGCGAGAAAAAGCATGATCCCATTAAATACATAATATCAATGGGTTGTGTGCATTTTTCGAATCATTCTAAAGTTCTTGACTGCAACCCTTCTTACTCCATATAACAAATTGCGTGCTCGTTAAGCTCCTGCTCTGTGTTCAAACATTGAGCCAGGGGCTAGCTAAATGAAACATCCAGACCAAATTCAGGGAGACCATGATGGCGGGGCTCAAAAACTCGAAGACGGAAGGCAACCTCAAGGCGGCATTCGCGGGCGAAAGCCAAGCCAATCGTCGTTATCTCTATTTCGCCCAGAAGGCCGATATCGAAGGCTACAACGACGTAGCCGCCGTGTTCCGTTCGACGGCAGAAGGCGAAACCGGCCATGCACATGGTCACTTGGAATTTCTTGAGGAGACTGGCGACCCGGCCACTGATCTGCCCATCGGATCCACGGACTCAAACCTTAAAGCCGCGATTGCCGGAGAAACTCACGAGTACACAGACATGTATCCAGGAATGGCAAGAACCGCTCGCGATGAAGGCTTCGACGAAATCGCCGACTGGTTCGAGACCTTGGCTAAGGCGGAGAGGAGCCACGCGGGTCGCTTCCAGAAGGCCCTCGACACGATGGAATAAAGCCACTGACCCAGCTACTTACAATGCTTGGGCAAATTAAAGACATGGTCAATCCGGCGCCGCAGAAGTGGCGCCGGATGCGTTTTATAGTTCGATGATAGCTGTCCCAAGGGGCCGCATTTAGTATTAGGCGTTAAAAGCGCCACGGGCCGGTATTATCCAACATTTAAACATTTGGATAAGGAGCATGTAGTCATGAAGGAAGGCAGCTTGGACGCACCGGTCCGCCATGCCCTCGATTGGAAAAACCCAGATTTCCATGACGAGGGGCTTCTAGATAAGGAATTGCGTCGGGTCTTCGACATCTGCCACGGCTGTCGTCGATGCTTTAATCTTTGTGCAAGTTTTCCGAGTTTGTTCGATCTAATTGATGAGTCAGATACCGGCGAGTTGGATAGTGTAGAAAGCGCCCGTTTCCAGCCAGTGATCGACTCTTGCACACTCTGCGATATGTGTTTTCTGACCAAATGCCCCTATGTTCCACCACATGAATTCAATCTCGATTTCCCGCATCTAATGTTGCGCTACCGTGCAGTACAGAATCGAAAAGACGAAATGCCAACTGCAGCGGCCCAGCTGACCGAAACCGACCGCAATGGGCGGGCTGCGAGTTTCGTTTCGACGGTCGCAAACTGGGCTTCCAAACGCGGGAACGTGCTGACCCGTCCCATGCTTGAATCGGCCTGCGGCGTGCACCGAGATGCGGCACTCCCTAAATTCCATGCAAACAACTACATGACCCGAGCCGCCGCCGAATTACCTCATGTAAACCGGGACGCGCCGGCCTTTGGGCGCCAAGCTACGATCTACGCCACCTGTTTCGTTAACTATAATAATCCCAATATTGGCAGCGCCGCCCGGCAGGTACTCGCGCACAACGGGGTAGAGACACGGGTGATCTACCCGTCCTGCTGCGGCATGCCACAACTCGAGCATGGCAATATCGAACGGGTGGCCGAGACGGCGCGAAAAGTGGCAACCGAACTGGGGCCGCTGGTAGAAGAAGGGCAGACTATTATCACATTGACCCCGTCTTGTGCGCTGATGCTCAAGTTCGAATGGCCTTTGATAGTTCCCGAAGACGAAAACGTGGCTGCGCTAGCGGCAGCAACAAGCGACATCGACGAATACATCGTTGACATCGCCAAAAGAGAGGGACTGGCAGATGGATTGCGACCACTCGATGGTGGCGTCACCCTTCACATGGCCTGCCACAGCCGGGCTCAGAACGTGGGCCAAAAATCCGCAGAAATGTTACGTGCAATTCCAGATTTAGAACTCACTGTGATCGAGCGATGCTCAGGCCATGGCGGCTCGTGGGGCGTGATGAAGCAGAATTTCGAGACCGCGTTGAAAATTGGAAAGCCAGTCGCACGCATGGCCAGAAAGGCGAATAATGCGTATATCACTTCCGGCTGCCCACTCGCTGCGGAGCACATTCTGCAGGGGATGGAGCGTATCGACGGGGGCAATCCAGTCACCTTGCGCGCCGACCATCCGGTAGAGATCCTCGCCCGTGCCTATGGATTTTGACCCCGAAAACCGGGAGCCCCGAAATGACCGCTAAGCGGATCAACCGTGAAGATATACTTGGTCTGGAGGAGTACCGTTCGCTGCGGGCGGAGATGCGGGCAGAGATAGTGGAAGTCAAGCGAGATCGACGTGTACCCATCGGGCCCGACGCAACTTTCTACTTCGAGAGCTACCAGACCATGTGGTGGCAGATCCACGAGATGCTGTTCATTGAAAAGGGTGGCGAGGAGCAGATCTCGGACGAGCTCACTGCGTACAATCCTCTGGTTCCCCAAGGTCGTGAACTGGTTGCCACTTTGATGTTCGAAGTCGACGATCCAGGCCGGCGAAAGTTGCTGCTCTCGGAACTGGGGGGTGTCGAAGAGACTTGTGTTCTGGCTATCGCCGACCAGGAGATCTTTGCAGAAGCTGAGGACGACGTCGACCGGACAACGTCCGACGGCAAAGCATCCTCCGTGCAGTTCATACACTTCCCTCTAACTGACGCTCAGGCCGCCGCCTTCAAGAGGGAAGGCGCGCAAATCACCCTGGGCATCAAACATCCAAACTACGGGCACATGGCAACCTTGCCGGAGCGAGTTCGAATCGCGCTCGCCGCCGACCTGGACTGAGTGTAGGAGCCACTCTTCATGATTTCAGTTAAAGTTCGCCTGAAAACGCGCGATTCTAGTCGATCCCCTCAGCAAGCCCAACACCCCAGATATACGCCCTGTTAACCCAACCGGTTAGACCCGAGACCTTTACCTCGCACCAGTCGTAGCTACATGCTTGAAGCCGGGCCAACACACCAGGCTCCATGCGTGCCACGACCGGCGCCGAACGGTTTGGATCAAGACGCAGGGTACGAGTGTCTCCAATCACGAGCACTGTGCGACGGCCGGACAGCATACTCTGATGCACCCACCCTTGGGTCCCGTCAGAGTCGCGGATCTTGCGCCAGGTATCGAACTCAGCAACCACCTCGACAGGTAGACTTCGGCGCTGAAAGACCCAAGCGATGGGGTAGCGGCTGCCGGGCCCCGTGCGCACGTTGACTTCCTCCGCCCTGAGAGAGACGTAACGCGGAACTGGCAACCCTGTCTGCTTTCCCATTGTCGCAGCGCTAAGAGGAAGTATGTACATTGTCGCATGGGCCAGAGCGACCAGAAACAGGGCTATGAAACGGCCAGGCAATCTAGTCATTGCGACAAGCGTCTCCGATTTTCCATCAAATGATAATATCACCGCATATTGGGGTTAATAGGGTGAATAGCTCTATATGGAGTACCTTCGCTATCTCTGGACATCGCCCCAAGGGACTGATATCTCGGCTCGACTGTAATCGAAAATCATGACGAATACCGCTGCGGAGATTTAGGAACCCGCCCCCAATGACAAAAAAGCCACTGGTTATTGTCTCACGCAAGCTTCCGGATCCAATTGAGACCAGGATGATGGAGCTGTTTGTAACGAGACTCAATCTTACCGACACACCGTTTGACCGCGACGCTCTTGGTTCAGCGATGCGCGAGGCAAACGTTTTTGTACCTACAGTGACCGATCGGATCGACGCAGAAGTCCTGGCCGAAGCCGGACCGAAATTGAAGCTGATCGCCTCTTTCGGAACAGGTGTCGACCACATCGATTTCGCAGCAGCCAAAAAACGCGGGATCACAGTAACCAACACCCCGCGCGTACTGACCGAGGATACCGCCGACATGACCATGGCTCTGATCCTCGCCGTTCCCCGACGGTTAGTCGAAGGCGAACGATTGATTCGTTCAGGCACTTGGGAGGGTTGGGGGCCGACACTGATGCTGGGCCATCGGATCCACGGCAAGCGGCTCGGTATCATCGGCATGGGTCGGATCGGACGTGCCGTGGCGCGCAGGGCCCGAGGGTTCGGACTATCGATCCATTACCACAACAGAAAACGCTTGCATCCAGAGATCGAAGAAGAACTCGAAGCTACTTACTGGGACAGTCTCGACCAAATGCTCACGCGCATGGACATCATTTCTATCAACTGTCCACACACACCGGCGACCTTCCATCTAATTTCGGCCCGGCGGATCGCCCAAATGCAACCTCATGCCTATATCGTAAACACCTCACGAGGTGAGGTGATCGACGAAGCGGCACTCGCGAAAGCGCTTCGAAACCGCGATATAGCTGGGGCGGGATTGGATGTCTTCGAGCATGAACCAGCGATTTACCCAGATCTCGTGAAACTCGACAATGTGACACTGATGCCTCACATGGGGTCAGCTACCATTGAGGGGCGCATTGACATGGGTGAGAAAGTGATTGTCAATATCCGTACGTTTTGTGATGGCCACACTCCTCCGGACCGCGTGATCGACACGATGTTCTAATGGAGCATGCAGTTAGAACTTATCAGAAAAGGGGATAGGGCAGGACAAACCCCCGGCACTTGCAATCATTCGGCCGGCACTTACACCGCAAAAACTGCTCCACGATTCAAACGAGATCGGGCTGAGCCTATAAAGCAAAACCTATGAATTTTTCGACTAGTAGGGTTCGAATAATATTAAGTCCTGTTCAACACGTTCGTGTATCTCATGTATCAGCTCTTGATTGAAAATCGCCGTATTCAGTATACGTCTACCAACGAAAACGTCTGCGTCGTCCAAGACCCTTTTGCCATAGAAGACTTAAAACAAACCCAGCCTAGTCAGATCGAAATCAACACCGTAATTGCCGGATAACTGGGTCAAACCGGCTGCAGTGAGTTCGCCCCCTAGTCGACAATGCTGGTAATCACCGGGATATCACCACATAGCGGGCAAGTGGGGTTGCGTTTGTAACGGATCTTGCGGAAGGCCATGCCTATGGCATCGAAAACTAATAATTGGCCGGACATCGAATCTCCAATACCCATTAATTCCTTTAATACTTCAGTCGCTTGAAGTGTGCCAATAACACCCGCAACCGCACCCAAGATTCCAGCCTCCTCACAACGGGGAATTGTGTCGGGTGGAGGAGGCTCGCGAAAAAGACATCGATAGCACGGCTCCCCCCTATGCCCTTCGACACCGCCACGAAACGTGGTGATTTGGCCCTCGAAGCGAAGCAGAGCACCCGACACCACCGTCTTAGCTCCAAGATATGCAGCGTCATTAATTAGATAGCGCGTGTCGAAATTATCGGTGCCATCAACAATGAGATTGTAGTCGGCAAAGATGCTTTCGACATTGTTAGGTGCAAGGCGATCCGGATACGTTCGGATTTCGATTGTGGGGTTGACCCGTTCCAGCGTCTCCTTGGCCGATACAACCTTCGGTTTTCCGACCGATGCGGTCGCGTGTACTATCTGACGCTGTAAATTCGAGAGGTCCACCTCGTCATGGTCGATAATGCCGAGTGTCCCGATGCCGGCGGCAGCTAGATACATAAGAATCGGTGAGCCGAGTCCGCCAGCACCCACACACAAAACTCGGGATTGGAGGAGCCGCTCCTGACCTTCGTCTCCAACCTCTTCTAAAATTAGATGACGAGCGTAGCGTACGAACTGTTCATCGCTTAGTTCCAAGGTCCCCGTCCTCAAACCTCTTTGGCACCATTGCCATGGCCTGTCGAGCCATAACCGCCGCCACCGCGAACAGTCGCCAAAAGATTTTCCGTCGTCACCAGCGACGCACGAACAACCGGTGTGATCACCATTTGGGCAATCCGGTCCCCCCGATTGACCGTGAAGCGTTCATCTCCGAAATTGGCCAAGAGCACCGAGACTTCACCGCGATAATCGGCGTCCACCGTACCAGGGGCGTTCAACACCGTGACCCCATACTTCAATGCCAGGCCAGAACGTGGACGAATCTGCCCCTCAAACCCCATTGGGATTGAGATAGCGAAGCCCGTGGGAATTAACTTTCGTCCCCCCGGCCAGATCAATAGCGGCTCTGTCACAGCGGCAGGAAGGTCCATGCCAGAACTTCCCTCGGTTTGATATTCAGGAAGCAGCAGGTCTTTGCTGTGCGCCAAACGCTTGACATGGACAACAAAGTGTTTCACGGGATGCATGAGGTGTATTTTTCAAAGTGCGCGGCGATCCGGGCGCCCAACCGCGCCGCGACTTCCTCCTTGCCCATGCGGGGCCAATCCTCGGTTCCCATATCGCTGATAAGGTGAACCGTATTGTCGTCGCCGCCGAAGGTGCCGCTCGTCGAGCTTACGTTGTTCGCGACGACCCAGTCGCATCCCTTGCGCTGGCGCTTAGAGACGGCATGCTCGACCACGTACTCTGTCTCAGCAGCAAAGCCCACTACCAACTTTGGTCGGCGAGATCCAGCGGCAGCTAGGGCGGCTAAGATGTCCGGATTTTCCGACAACTTGAGCACCGGCGGGGTAGCATTACCATCCTTTTTTAGTTTTTGCCCTGCTGCCTTAGCCACACGCCAATCCGAGACGGCAGCGGCACAAACAGCTATATCGACGGGTAGAGCGTCCGCGCAGGCGTCGAACATTTCGCGCGCCGATTCGATGTGCACGATGTGCACGCCCACGGGATCGCCCAACCTGGTAGGCCCAGTGACCAACGTTGTCCGGGCGCCAAGGCCTGCCAGAACGCTGGCGATTGCATGACCTTGTTTGCCAGAGGACCTGTTAGCGATGTATCGAACCGGGTCGATCGCCTCCCATGTTGGACCCGAAGTAACCAGGGCGGAGCGTCCACCAAGCGGGGTCTCTGCATTTAACGCCGATTGGATGGCAGCCAAGATTTCCTGCGGCTCGGCCATTCGACCGGCCCCATGTTCGCCGCAGGCCATGTCGCCCGCGTTGGGCCCAACAAACAACACCCCCCGAGACGCGAGCGCCGCTAAATTCTCTATGGTCGCACTATGCTCCCACATACGCACATTCATCCCCGGCGCGGCCAGCACGGACTTGTCGGTTGCGAGCAAAACTGCGGTAGCCAAATCGTCAGCAATGCCGGCGCGCAATTTAGCCAAAATGTTTGCCGTGGCAGGAGCGATAACTACCAGGTCGGCGTCGCGAGAAAGTTGAATATGGCCCATTTCGCATTCATCGGTCAGCGAGAAAAGGTCGCTATAGACTTTGTCCTCGGTCAACGCCTGCAGGCTCAACGGCGTTACAAACTGTGCACCGGACTCAGTTAATACTGCACAAACCGTCGCACCACCCCTTCGCAAGAGCCGGACAAGCTCCAGGCTCTTATAGGCCGCGATACCACCCGCAACGATCAGCAGGATCCGTTTTCCTTGGAGCATGGAAGCTCCTCTCGGTCGATGATTGAAGCGGCTCAAGAATATGGGCGGCGATGCTTTGCCGCAACTAATGTCGCCACAATCAGTCAGCGGCGTCCCCGATAGCCGAAGTACGGTATCTATACAGCCGCGAGCAATAGGGACACAAAACCTCGCCCTCGTGGCCAATGGTCAAGAACACGCGAGGATGGCCAAGTGGCCCGTTCCCACCCTGGCAGGCGATCGTATGCTTGTTGGTATCTATGATTTCGGTCGGCTTCGGCATGGACGTAACCACCTCGCAGATCCAGTACTCACGCGCAGACCGGATAGACTGCCCGTGCAGCCCATGATACGCCAGGGCGGAGGAAATACAACGGGTCAAGCTAGCACGTGACAATCTTGATCAAAGCCACGATCCTAACCCTTCTGTCTTTGACGGTAGTTGGCTGCGCGCCCCGGACCCAAGAGGCTCTCCAAAACCACCAGCCACCGCGTCTTACGGCCGAGGCCGCAGTTATGCGCGACGGCGCCCATCTGCCACTCATACGATGGCACCCTCAGCGACGACCCAAGGCGGCTGTGATCGCGCTACACGGATTCAACGACCATTCCGGTGCGTTCGAGGATCTGGGTCCAGCGCTCAACAGGTCCGACATCGCAGTATATGCCTACGACCAGCGCGGGTTCGGCGGTGCGCCAGGGCGCGGCATTTGGCCAGGCCACGACATTCTAAGCCGTGATCTCGCGGAAGTAGTGCGACTGGTTCGCGCCGAACATCCCACCCTTCCCTTATATGCATTGGGAGAAAGCATGGGAGGGGCCGTGATCATGACAGCATTGACCAGCGACTCGCGCCCGGCGATTGATGGAGCTATTCTTTCCGCACCGGCCGTCTGGAGCAGGCAAACCATGGCGCCTTGGCAACGCCGCGCCCTTGACATTGCAGTCACCATCGCACCCGGGGTTCGGCTTAGGCCCCAGGGAATCCAGATCACCCCGTCCGACAACATTGAGATGCTGCGCGCACTCGGTAGGGACCCGCGATTCATACGTGAAACCAGGATCGACACTTTAGCTGGTCTCGTCGACCTAATGAGCCGGGCACTGGAGGCGTCGCGATCGCTGCGTTCGCCGCTCCTGATTCTTTATGGCAAGCAAGACGAGCTGGTGCCCAAAATTCCAACTTGCATGATGCTCGCCCGCCTGCCGGGTAAGGCTGGAACCATGGCCAAACGTATCGGAAATGGGAGAAGGCTCTGGCGGGCGGCGCTCTATCCGAACGGCTATCACATGCTGTTCCGAGATCTTTCGGGCTCGGTCGTAACCAATGACATCGCGGCCTGGTTAACCGATTCTTCAAGCCGCCTACCCTCTGGCCATGAGCGCCAGCCGGATCTTGCGACCGGAAACCCCTTTCCTGGCTTTTGTCCAGACCCACCTTGAAGGAACCCGTTACAAGCAACACCTTGCCAGCGTGATAGACCAGGTCTAAACATTTCGAAACACGCACCCGTAGCTCAGCTGGATAGAGCGCTGCCCTCCGAAGGCAGAGGTCGCAGGTTCGAATCCTGCCGGGTGCGCCACATTTCAAAGGTCTATCAATGGATTAAATTTTCGCGCACCTGTTTGCATGGAACGCGTATGTAAAACATGGGTGTTGCGAACAGGCGATGCGTTCATAGACGACGTTGCCTATCCGGCGAAAGCGCAAAGAGATTCTCCAAATTCACGATCACTCGGTCTCGGCAACGCTCAAACGACCAAGATGCCTAGGGCGACAAAACCGGCAAACTCTGAAAGACCGATCAGATCACGATTGAAACGCCTAAAGGCCCTTTGAAAGCCTCGCAGGCAGCCTTTAAGCGATTTCGGCCGCAGAGAAGGGCCAAAAACCCTCGCAATGCGGCTGTACGGGGTTCCCGCAGGCGAAATCTCGGTAACGTGCGACGGGTGACCCGCACGGTGTTCAACCGCAAACTCGATCTAGCGTGGGTATCAATCGGGAAGGCAGTAGCCTTGGAACTGCGCCGTGTATCCGCGAGCAAAGCAGCCCACCCGTTCGCGTGACGTTCGTTCAAGACATAAAGCAGATATGGCGTGGACGTATTCCTCATGATTGTTACGCCACGGTCGCCTCGGAATACGAGCGCGGGATAGTCGCCCCATGTGCTCTCTCGCCCGTTGATTTCAATGTTGTGAACGGCCGGACCGTAAACGAAATCGTGGGGGCTTAATCGAGGTTCGCCAGACGAGAAGCCCCACCAACCACCTTTCGTCAAAGAACACTTGATCCGCCCATCGGGTATTGGTTCGCCTGCCCATGAATTCGTGAAAACCAGTAGAGTGGAGCAAGCCGCCAACGCTCGGAGCACTTTCGACACCCCCATGCCACCGAACTTGGCTTTCCACTTATAGAAAGTCGTTTGGCTGATCCCGTGACGCCGGCACACATCCGTTGTCGCGGCGACTTTCGAGTTCCGCGACGCGGACGGGGAGAGCCTCGCGGATGTCGCCCGGCTCGACACGATGGTGACGGTCGTCGACGCGGTGAACCTGCTCAAGGACTACTCAAGCCACGACTTTCTGCGCGATCGCGGGGAAGCCTTGGGGGAAGAGGACAAACGGGGCCGGTTCTCGGATCCTTAAGACAGCCCATCACGAAACTCTATTGCTTCTTGCTCGACGCGAACGGCGTCCATAACGGGCACTACTGGGCGGGCTTGAAATTCGAACGCTGGAAATGTTGAGCATAATTTGTGGACTTCGAGCGGATCGTCGCAATCAACAAGCATATATCCGCCATAGTCGCCAACTCGCACAACAAAAACTTCAATTTGGAAGTTCGCAGGTGGTTGCCACTGATTGAAAATTTCGAGTATGCGTTTTTGCGCATTTTCATACTCTCTTGGGGATCCTTGAGGACGTTCGGTCCAAGTAATCATATATTTCATTATAACCTCCGTTTATTTTTATACGGTAATAACTTTGGTATTTCGAATATACAGAATTTTGGATAATGAATATATATTATCACTCGGTTAGTTGATCGTCAGGGCTAATTTTCTGAACAGAATAATCTTTTTCTGTTGTTTTATCTTTTAGATCTGCACCTTAGCATGCGGCAGTTAAGGAGCGACTAATCCCCTCGACCCGTTAATTCTTCGGTAGGGGCGGAGGTTATCTGATATTTTTTTGGGTCATCCGTCAAGGATCAGCCCTTGGGCATTTTGTGTGTATTCGATTTACGGTTATCAAAAGCGCTTGCGGTGTTGAGCTCCTTTTCGTTATAAATGCAAATCATTCGCAATTTTAGTGAGGTGCTGATTTCGATCGGTGTTATTGGGGAACATGTACATTTGCAATTGTAATGCCTTGAACGACATTCAAGTTCGGGCCGCGATTAGCGCGGGCGCAAGGCAATGGAGGGAAGTTCACGCCTATTATGGGTTCAAGCCCCAATGCGGCAGTTGCGGCAATGAGATTTCAAGTTTAATAAACTCTGCGGATTCCATTACAGAGCTGATGTCATTTGAACCGGCGGAGGCCAACGCTTAGTGGCGCGGCGGACGCTTCTAGACTTCGCGGTTGGATCTAATTTCGTTACGCAAGGGACAAAAGTGGATTGTCCCAAGAGTGTGGCAGACTGGAAAAAGAAAATTCGCCCTGATTTACCTTACCGGAATTCGGACACGCCTCCCGGTGTTTTTCTTTTCGCTGACACCGCCTAAGAAGTTGAAGAATTAGAATTATTATATTTTAACGTTTTTTATCCGAGCTGCGGTCAATGGGAACACCAAACAGTTCCAGATGGTGATCCACTAATTCGTAGCCCAGTTCGTTCGCTATCTTGACCTTCAAGATCTCGAGTTCCTCGCTATAAAATTCGGTTACTTTTCCGGTCTTAACGTCAATCATATGGTGGTGGTGATTATCATCCCCCCAAGCCTCCTCGTAGCGAGCGCGGCCGTCGCCAAAATCACGCTTGGCGACAATGGACGTTTCTTCGAACAGATTCATAGTACGATAGACAGTCGCTAGGGAAATTGAGCGGTCTATCTCCCGTACCCGGCTATGCAGCTCTTCAACATCCGGGTGGTCCTCCGCCTCGGATAACACTCGGGCAATAACTCGTCTAGGCTCCGTCATACGCAGCCCCTTTTCGCTGCAAAGCAGTGAGATCCGAGACTCCCCTCGTCCATCCGGCATCATGATGACCCAATTCGCCTGTGCTTTTTTGATACTAAACCTTCAGAGCCACTATGACAAAGGTTAACAAAAACTGAACGCACGTTAATTAATGTTCGCCGGTATCCCAGTTCTCCCCGCTCTAAAGGGCTGCGCGGCCCCATTAGACGGGGATGGTAGAGACGAACATGTTGATCTCCCCGTGCCGCCGACCGCAGCCGCGGAACGGCTCGATCAGATAAACGGGGGAATGAGTTATTAGGACCTCTTAAATGCCAGTGTAACACCGGCCGCTTGGACGAAAAGACAAAGGCTGTAAGGCACACAACAATCAATTGTCCTGTTCAACATGAATTAAGTAGGAAAATGTTTATCTACAGTGATTCGGGAGTGATTCCAAGAGGCGGATCGTAAGCCTTGACGATGGCGTAATCGTCCTTTCAAAAAATAAAGGCGGCCCGGCCCAAAGCCGGGCCGCCTTAGGGATCAGTCAGTCATTCTCTGCGCTAGCGGAATCTCCCAACGACTTAATCAGTTCAGCCATTTTACCCGTCATGTCGTTTTTCCGGGCCTTAACATCAAACTTATTGATCAAGAGCTTCTGCACCTTGACCATATGCAACATATACTCGCCCCAGGACGACCCCTGATCACGCACATAGTTGCCGTTACTGTCGATATCAACGACCTGGCTCAGGTTCGGCAGGAGCGGGCCGTAACCAATCATTCGGTTCATCTTAGTAGCAGTTTCACCGAGATTGGTCTTACCGGTCTGTAACGACAGGCTGAAGCCCTTGAGTTCGCCCCAATGCTTTACGTATTTTTTGTAGGCCTTCGTCGTGTCGCCCTTAGCCTCGATGATGGTTTGCAGTTTGACCATATCTTTGTAGCAAGAGCCCGCGTATTTAAACACCGCCTCAGCGAGGGTCTTTTCCCAGTTTTCGCCAATAATCGCGGCTTTAGCCCGAAGGGACGCACGTTGTGCGTCAGATAATTTTTTGCCTTTGGCACCGGCTATTATTTCGCGACCATCTATGAACGCCGCGGTGATCGTATGCAGGTAGGTCGTTGCTTTGCCCCCCTTGTCGAATCCAGCAGCGTAGTATGCTGGCGCAAACACCATCTCGGACTTAAGGTCGACTTTGCCATCAACGTTTCGGTCTGCAAAGGCAAGCGCATCCGTCGGCGCCTTGGATTTCTTGCCCTGTTTGGCGATCTCATACACCTGACCTGGGGTCAACTTCATGGCGTGAGCGGGCGCGCCAAAATATCCGAAGGCCTCGTCCCAGGAGTGCTCCTTGCCGGTGTAGGCCTTACCTTTTTTGTACGGCTTGTCGTTGGGCTTCTTATTGGCGCTCAGTTTCTCGTCGAGATAATTGTCTACAGCTTGATTATAAAATACAGCGCCCATGATGAATTTCGAGATCAGTTGTGGATAATTGTAACCGTTGTCCAGGTCCATACCCTTCTTCGCGCTAGCCGCCTTGTCGATCCAGAACTCGATTAACTCGCCACCTGTCATATTGTTGGGCATACCGGCTACCGTACCTTTGTAAGTCTTGCCAGCAAGGTTCTTGCCCTTCGAAATATCGTCGATACCGCTTTGCTTAACAACGAAGGGCCCCTTGGACTTGGGGGCGATGATGGCGCGCCCCTTATCTTTACCCTTGAAGTAGGCCATCATTTTGGCCTTAAGCGCGGCAGCGTTCGACCCGTCCCCTTTACCTGCAAGTTTCTTCAGCGAATCATGGAGGACGTGGCGCGCTATCTGCCCCGTATAGGCGACAGAGGTCGTCTTGCTTCCCGAGTAACCCTTCAAAGTTACCGGAAAGC
>PBMU01000046.1 GCA_002722775.1 Rhodospirillaceae bacterium | reverse complement strand
TCCGGGATCGAGGCAGGGCTCGTCCTCATCACCGTTTATAATGAGGGTCGGAACCGTAAGAGAAAGCATCTTGTCCTCAAGCTCATAGAGCGATGGGCGCAACCGTTGCACGCCCATCATGGTATTGACCGAGCCTTGCGTCGAGTGATCACGCAGTTGGCTTTCAAATTCTTGCCAACCCCGAAGATCCTTGTTCTGGAACTGCACCCGGGTTGGCCCGAGCGCGTAAATCCTGCCGGCCTTTTCCATGCCTTCGTGCCGTATCTTTTCCGCCGTCGCCATGGTCTCGGCTCGAAACTGCTCTCGTTTATCAGGTTCCGCGCCGTAACCGCATCCACCAACCACAAGGGATAATGCTCGGTCGGGATAATCGAACCCAAAATGCAACGTGGCAAAGCCACCCATCGATAGTCCAATCACATGCGCAACATCGATGTTAAGGCCATCCATGACAGCACGGATGTCATCGCAGGCACGTTTCTGAGAATAAGCGTCTGGTTCATCCGGCACATCGGAAGGTAGATAGCCTCGCGCCGAATAGGTGATCGCCCTATAGCGACGTGAGAAGTGCCTCATCTGTGGCTCCCAACTCCGGTGGTCCCCGGCGAACTCGTGGACGAAAATTATCGGCGTTCCAGATCCAGCTTCGTCGTAGTACAACTTTACGCCGTCATCAGTAGTAATGTGTGGCATGCCGTTTCCCTTCGGACTGACGCGCTCGAGCAGAGCGAGTAGACCAGCCGTCCCCGCGACGCGCAACCGCATCTTACGACCATTCCACTCGGGTGGATCAAAGTGCCGACATTCAAATTTATCTTCAAAGTTTCTCGGATCGAGGCTGGTGAGTATAGTCTAACCGAGAAAAAGGCAGTTCACGCCGCTCCGATCCCTCGTGCATAAAGATGACTTCATCCCAGCTCGAAAGGGACAAACTGTATTTGTACCTTTGACTATAAAAGTAGGCGATATATTCCGAGCGTGGACCATCACTTTCTGTCCAAATCCATCTCTATTCCCTGTCGAAAGCTATCAAATTCAAGGAACTTGGTGGAAAATTAATAGTCTCGCTAGTTGACGATTCGCCCGGCAACATGAGCATATCCGGACGAAGTGGTCATCAAGAGGCTCTGGACCGATAACACAGCCAACTTGATAACAGTTGCTCACTTGAAACCGTTTCACTAAGGTTCGCTCTGGGGAATCACTGGGAGGTACTAATGAAAAACACCGTCCTCAAAAAGGCTGCGATCGCAGTGGCAGCAGGCGCCGTAGCCCTCGGCCTCGCGGCGGGACCGGCTTCGGCTGATGGCCATGCCAAGCTTGATAAACGCTCCTTCAAAGTCGTTGGAACTTGGAGTTTCCTGGATCACTGGCAAGAGCGTGAAGGACCGTTCTGGAGAGAACGCCTTCCAAAACTGTCTGGGGGTATGCTGACCTCGAACGCCAAGTCGCAGACAGAACTAGGCCTTTCGGGTTTCGAGATCATGCGCCTTCTTAAACTCGGCGTGTTCGATGCAGTACACGGGGTAACGACCTATGTCGCCCAGGACAGCCCGATGATTGAGGGTGCGGACCTTGCCGGCGTAATCCAGGATCTGGGCAACTACCGCAAGGCGAACGAGGCCTATCGTTCTATTCTCGAACGCGAATTTGCGGAAAAATACGACGCCAAACTATTGATGATTTACGCTTGGCCTAGTCAGCAGCTTTTCTGCAATCTCGGTGACAAATCGATAAAGAAATATAGCCTCGACAAGCTTAAAGGAAAGAAGATCCGCACCTACTCCACGACACTCGGTGACTTCATCGAGGGTGTCGGAGGTAGCGCTGTGACAATCGCATTCGCCGAGGTCGTGCCAGCCCTGCAAAAGGGTGTAGCCGACTGTGGCCTTACCGGCACACTGCCCGCCTACAATGCTAAATGGTGGCAAGTGGTCACCCATAATATCCGCATCCGCCTTGGGTATGCGTCCTCTTTCCTGGCGATGAACATGAAAGTCTGGAACAGCCTCAATAAGGACACTCAGGACTTCTTCGTTAAGCACCTCAAGACTTTGGAAGAAGAAATGTGGGTCGCCACACGCGCGAACGACGACGCCGGCATGAATTGCAATGCCTCCGGTCCTTGTGACCGCGGCGAACCCGGTGGGATGGTCCCCATTGAACCCACCGCGGCCGACAAGGCCAAGCTTAAGGATGTCGTCGAAAACTTCGTTCTCAAGCGGTGGGCAAAACGTTGCGGCACGCAGCAATGTGTCAACGAATGGAACGCGACCATCGGAAAGATCTCGGGAATGAAGGCTTCTCTCTAGATCTTAATCAAGCAGAAGTGATTTAGCGTCGCGGTCTCGGCCGCGACGCTTTTTTCTCATTAATCCAGGGGGTTAAAAGCGATGTTTGCGGCCGTTCACGCGTGTCTCGAACGCATTTCGCAATACGCGGTTTGGGCCGGAGGTGCTGCACTGCTCGCTTCCGCCGTTATGGTCACAGTCGACGTCCTGTCGCGAAAGATCTTTAATGTCACGATGAGTGGTTCCGATGAGTACTCCGGCTACGTGTTCTCCGCCACGACAACATGGGCCTATTCCTACTGTCTGCTGCATCGCTCAAATGTGCGGATCGATGCGCTTTACAATCTCTTGCCCCGTCCAGTGACGGCGGTGCTAGACGTCACTGGCCTGGCACTATTGCTCTATTATATGTCCTATATGACCTACTACGCTTTCATCTCCTTCCATGGGTCTTGGGTGCACAACTCGGTCTCGATTACCACCCTTGGAACTCCACAGTGGATCCCACAGCTTTTCTGGGTCATGGGCTTGACCCTGTTTCTCGTGACCCTGGCCTTCGTCACCGTCTATTCTTTAACAGCCCTGCTACAACGGAATTGGGATCTAGTCGCAAAAATAGCTGGCGTTCCCTCCATCGCCGAGGTGATGGAAGAAGAAACCCACGGTGTCGACGTAATCCTCGCAGCCGGCGATTCTTCCGGCAAGGAGGGCTAATACGATGGCTATCACGATCCTCGTTGGTCTTCTGATTCTCGTTCTCGCGGCTGTCCCCGTCGGGGCGGTGCTCGGCATTCTCTCCTTCGTTTTAGACGAAATCTCCATGGGTGGGTCGCTGACCCCAGCGCTAGCCGAGATCTATTGGGATAAGAGCAAAGAGTTCATACTCGTCGCCGTCCCAATGTTCATATTGCTGGGCGAGATTATGCTTCGTGCAGGCATCGCGCGACGCATGTACGCGGCCGTGATCCAATGGCTCTCATGGCTGCCGGGCGGATTGATGCATGCCAATATCGGATCCTGCACGATCTTTGCGGCCAGCTCGGGATCCAGTGTCGCGACAGCGGCCACGGTCGGCACCGTCGCCTATCCAGAGATTGAAGCGCGCGGCTATAACGAGCGGCTGTTCCTGGGCTCCCTTGCTGCTGGTGGCACCCTCGGCATTTTGGTCCCACCCTCGATCAATCTCATCATCTACGGGCTCTTGACCGACACATCAGTCCCAGAACTTTATCTGGCCGGCATCATTCCTGGCATCATTCTGTCCAGCTTGTTCATGCTGACGATCGTCTGCTCCTGTATCTTCCGTCCTGCTTGGGGCGGCACGACGGTGACTACTACATGGGAGCAGCGGATCAAATGTTTACCGGATCTACTGCCGCCAATCGTTTTGTTCGCGGCCGTAGTAGGTTCGATCTATGCCGGCATCGCGACACCAACTGAAGCCGCGTCAATCGGGGTGTGCATGGCGGTGTTGATCGCGGCAGCCTTCAAGACGCTCAACCTGCGGATGCTGCGAGATTCCTTCGAGGGCACAATGCGGACCACAGCGATGATCATGCTGATCGTATTCGCCGCGATCTTCCTCAACTTTGTCCTTGGCTTCATGGGCATAACACAGGCGATGTTGCAATTTATCAGTGACATGGGCCTGACATCGGTGCAGACGATCCTACTGATCATCGTGTTCTATCTATTCCTCGGCATGTTCATGGAGACATTGTCGATGATGCTCACCACTGTGCCAATCGTATTTCCAATCGTTATGGCGCTCGGTGTCCCTGAGTTTTCCGACGTCTGGTTCGGCATCTTGATAACGCTCTTAATGGAGGCAGCACTCATCACCCCGCCGATTGGAGTAAATCTTTACGTCGTGCAGGGCATCCGAACGCGGGGGGGGCATTTCAACGACGTGGCGATTGGCTCACTGCCGTTCCTGGTCGCGATGTTGGCCATGATCCTTCTGCTGGTCACATACCCCAACCTAGCGACCTGGTTGCCGACCCTGGTTTACCACTAGGACCCGGCCATCCTCCAATCAACACGAAGGGGAGCGGGCGCGCTCCCCTTTTTTTGCTCAACCCAGCCGCGCGAACCACTCAGAGATGGCTTGGCCAATCTCGTGCGGGCTGTCCTCCTGAATGAAGTGAGAGCCATTTACTGTAACCTCATCTTGCTGCGGCCAGGAGCGGCAAAATTCACGTTGGGGGCCTATCAGTATGGCGCCGGGCTCGGCGTTTATGAAAAGCTTAGGAATATCGCAAGATGCGAGCCATTCAGCGTAGGCCTCAACGATGGCGGCTACGCCCGCCGGCTCGCCATCCAGCGGGATCTCACGCGGCCAGGTAAGTGTTGGACGGCGGTCCTCGCCGGGAACAGCGAAGGGCGTGCGATAAACAGCCATCTCTTCGTCGGTTAATCCGCGTAGAACTGACCCGGGAAGCACACGTTCGACGAAGATGTTCTTCTGAAGCGCCATCTCCTCGCCATCGGAAGAACGAAAGCCCTCGAACACGCTGCGCGCCTGCTGGTTCCAATCCGCCCAGGCAAGCGGGCGGACAATTGCCTCCATGTAGACAATAGCCTTCACGCGCTCGGAATTGCGGTGCGCCCAATGGAAGCCGAGCGCGGAACCCCAGTCGTGCACCACAAGGGTCACCTTCTCATTCACGCCGACTTCCGCCAACCAACCATCGAGATATTCGCGGTGGTCGACGAACCGATAGCTGTCTGAACCAGAATTATCCAATTTGTCAGAATCGCCCATACCGATCAGGTCGGGCGCGAGGCAGCGTCCTTTTTTCTCCAAATGTGGCATGATGTTACGCCATAGATATGACGAGGTCGGATTGCCATGCAGAAAAACGATTGGGTCACCTTCACCCATTTCAACATGAGCCATCCGCTTGCCATTGACAGTAACAAATTGTTTGGCCGGCTTCGCTGCAGATATCGCAGACATTACCTTAGGCCCCTGTGAATTTTGGCTTACGCTTGTTCAAAAACGCATCCATACCCTCGCGTCCGTCGACCGAATCGCCCATAGCGGCAATGCTTCGGGATTCCTCTTCCAACTGCACCTCAAGCGATTGCTCGAACGTGCGTGATAACAGCCGCTTCACCGCGCCATAGGCCCGGGTGGGCCCGGCGGATAGCTTGCGCGCAAGAGCCTCAGCCGCTTCACCCAATTTGTCATCGTCCACCACTCTGGTCACTATACCCCACTCACACGCTTCCTCGGCGGAGAGCGTCCGATTGGTCAGCATCAGCTCCTGTGCGCGGCGCAGTCCGACAACGCGCGGTAGGAAATAGCTCGAGCTAGCGTCGGGAGAGAGGCCGGCGTTTGTGTAAGCCATGGTGAACTTCGCCGATTGCGCAGCCAGTACGATGTCGCCGAACAGCGCCATGCTAAACCCGCCGCCGGCCGCCGTCCCATTCACAGCGATGATCACGGGCGCATTCATGTGGTGAAACCGTTGGATCGCATGGTGAACTGCTGCGGTCAATTCGAGAAGACATTCACGCACTCGGTCCATCTGGGTTGAAAAGAACTTCAAGTCACCGCCAAAGCCGTACATTTTTCCCGTCGCACCGATAAGAACACATCGCACCGAGTGATCAGTGCTTGCTCGAATAGCGGCATCCATGAACTCCAATGCAAAGTCCTTGTTGATTGAGTGGCCGGCATTTGGCCTGTTGAGCGTGACCTTGGCGAGACCGTCATCGACCTCGTAAAGTATTGTCTTGTAATCCATGGGGTCTCCCACAAGGTAGTGTTTAAATAGATTGCCTTAAGATCAGATCTCGGCCGTCTCTTCAGCCAACCAGGCGGCCATTTCAGGTTCCAGCATTGGGGTAAGGCGTTCTCGCACCCGTGCGTGATACCGGTTCAACCAAATGAGCTCCTCACCTGTAAGCAGGGAGGGGTCGATCATCGACCGGTCGAAAGGCGCAAGCGTGATCGTGTCGAAACCAAGCATCTGTCGGTCGGCGCCGTCAATCTGTTCCTCTCGCACCACGACCAAGTTCTCCAACCGGATCCCGTAGGCCCCTTCCTTGTAATAACCCGGCTCATTCGAAATGATCATCCCTGGGCGCAACGGAACGCCCCCACCGGCCTTGGAGATCCGTTGCGGACCTTCGTGGACGCCAAGATACGAACCCACCCCGTGCCCGGTTCCATGGTCGAAGTCAAGACCGACATCCCAGAGTGGTGTCCGACCCAATGTGTCGAGTTGACCACCGGTGGAACCAACCGGAAACCGGGCGGTGGCGATCGCAATATGACATTTCAGGACCCGCGTGAAGCGGTCACGCGCTTCCGCGCCTGGATCACCCACAGCGATGGTCCTAGTAATATCAGTCGTGCCATCGAGATACTGAGCGCCAGAATCCACCAAATAAAGGTCTCCCCGTTGGATCACCCGGTTGGTTTCCGACGTCACCCGATAGTGAACGATGGCACCGTTCGGCCCCGAACCGGAGATCGTATCGAAGCTCAGGTCATTGAACAGGGCACCCTTAGAACGGCAAGCATGGAGCCGGTCGGCCGCCTGGATCTCGTCGACCGTGCCCTTTGGTGCTTCATCTTGGAACCAACGCAGGAAGTGTGCGAAGGCAAGACCGTCGCGGGTGTGAGCGTTGTGTGCGCCGTTCAATTCGGTCGTGTTCTTTACCGCCTTTGGCAAAACCACAGGATCCTGACCCTTATGAACCTTACCGCCCGCGGCCTCGATTCGTTGGGCGATCCATGCGGGGCTCGAGGCTGGGTCCACGCGCACCTGGCAACCGGCACCTACCTTGGTTTCGATCTCAGGGCCTAGGCGTTCTCGTGGTTGGATCGTGACCGCGTTACCGAGATGATCACGCAGATTTTGAGTCACCTTGCGTTCGTCGACGAAAAGGTCCACTGAACCATTCTTGTCAAGAATGCCGAATGAGAGTGGCAGTGGCGTGCGCGGTACATCGTGGCCACGTACATTTAAAAGCCAAGCGATTGATTCCGGTGAGGTCAGTATCACCGCATCGTGGCCATCTTTGGCAATCGTATCGGCGATCACGACCCGCTTTTCAGCCATCGATTGGCCCGCATATGAAATGTCGTGTGGCGCAATAGGGGTCAGAGGATGGGCTGGTTGCGAATCCCAGATCGTGTCGATGGGGTTGTCACTGAGCGGCAACAGAACGCCACCAGCTCTCTCAACCGCGTTGCGAAGTCGCTCTGCACCGTCAATAGTATGGATCCAAGGATCATAGCCAAATCGGGCTCCGACCGCCAAGTTTTCCTCAATCCAAGTCGTCGGCGGTTCGTTGGTAACATGACGCACCTCGTAGAGCGTCTCATCAATCTGCTGGCGAATCTGAAGCGTGTAGCGCCCGTCGGTAAAGACAGCGGCCTTGTCCGCGAGCACTATGGCCACCCCGGCAGATCCGGTAAAACCTGTCAACCACGCCAAGCGTTCGGCCCGGTGCGGGATGCATTCCCCTTGATGTTCATCGGCACGCGGCAGGATGATTGCATCTACACCGTACTCGGACATCACCTTTCTCAGCGCAGCCAAGCGTTCCGCCGGCTTATCTTGCCGGCCAGGGGCCCGCGAAACACGGCATGCGGTGCGCAGTTCCAAAAGGTCAGTGCGAAGATCAGGATCCCCGATATCGCCCACCATGGCGATCCAGCTTTCATCCTCGTCATCCAAAGGTGAGGCGTTGACTCCGTCGATCAACTCGGCGACGCCTTCAGCCGTCACAGTATTAATCGTTTTCGAAAGTCGCTCGGCTAGAACACGCAGCTTGGCGTTAATGTCATTAGTCCCACTCAACGTGGCCTCCTCACCTATTGTGTTCTACAATCCAAACAATTGTTCGCACGATAAGCCACGGCAAGAGACGACGGCAAGCACCGCAGCAACGGACGCATGCGCCAATTGCAACCCTGCTGCGCGCCACTGGCCTTCAAATCGACTTATTGTCACAATATCAATATCACGCTGAAAATCGACCTTGAATGTTTGTTCTATTTTAAGGAAATCTATTTCCTCATCATAAATATCACATTCGTTAAAT
Source organism: Rhodospirillaceae bacterium (assembly GCA_002722775.1). Taxonomy (GTDB): domain Bacteria; phylum Pseudomonadota; class Alphaproteobacteria; order Thalassobaculales; family Thalassobaculaceae. The sequence goes on along the minus strand of PBMU01000046.1, from coordinate 11,913 downwards.
GCCGATATAATAAATTTTATTACACTAAATTGACCTCTTTTTATTAAAATTCTTAACACATGCAAAAAATGCAATTCTGCTCTGCAAAATAATATGTGGTTTACATAAATTTTTTCTCCATTTTTGGTTTTGTTGAAACTCAGCTCAACACCCTCTCTTTTTTAGAGAAGGGGATGGATAAAACACAAACGGCAGAAAGAAAATGGAAATGAAGATGATCCCCTCCGGCGATCTCGAAAACTACACTTTGTCGGCAACCCCTGAGATGCCGGCCAACACCAAGCCAGCGCTGAACGATTTCCCAGGCGATCGCGAAGTCATGCACATCATGACGAAAGCGCATACAGCGCGGAGAATCTATGTCGCAAATACGATCAGAAATTTCTTTATAAGACTCCCTATCGGGCTCACCGCTTGGAATCACCGCCGGATCGCCCGCAAACAACTCGCAACTCTTGACGATCGTCTCTTAAGTGACATCGGGATCGACGACCGCGCCGACATCGACAGGGTCGTCGGCACTACCTTTCGCACAAAGCACGCCGAAGTAGACATGATGCGCTACGACCTCAAGTTTCTAGCCTGCAATGTTAAGACTTACCATAGGCCGTCCAAGGTTCCCGCAAAGCCATTCAGCGAAGCTACATCGCGCAATGCCAACGCAGTCCGTAATTGGTTCACTGCTCTGCGATGGGCCGCTTGACAAACCTATCATTCAATCCACCCACGCGCACCGCTTCTGGTCAGCCGAAGCAGCGATGTGCGTGGGTAGGCTCATTTATCATTTCTAGAAATAGCATTTCTCACTTTGCCCAGTGAACACCCGGCTTCAGCCACCTCCGCTACCCCGCGTCATGGCCGTCAGCCCACATGGGTCACATCCAGCCATGATACCGACGACACGAGGTTTGCGACAAGCGCCGGACAAGGGGAACATTTCGGTTATTGGCACACATCATGAGCCAATAACTTGACTTTCCTATTCATCGTAAGCGTACTCCAACCTTGAATGTGACGGCGGTGTTCTACGACAAATCCGTGGCGGCGATAAGCGCGCTCGACCGCCCGCTCCTGGTGTACCAGAAGACCGCTCAGGACGACGTAACCGCCGGGCCGGACCCACTGGACCGCATCAGACGCCATGTCGATCAAAGGGACTGCCAGGATATTGGCCACTACCAAGTCGCACTTCCTCCTAAAACGCCGATCAGCCCGTGGATAACCCGCAATGCAACGTATTGTGAGTTGTCTCGCTACCCGGTTCCGCCGCGCATTTTCCCGCGTTGTTTTCACCGCGTGAACATCAATATCAACGGCCAGGACCGAAACCCAAGGCCAAAGCCGAACCGCAGCGATAGACAATATCCCTGAACCACAGCCCAAATCCAAAACCCGCCTGGGCACGCACGACCTGGAAAGCCGTTCAAGAGCTCGCAAGCAACCCTCGGTACTGCCGTGAGTACCCGAGCCAAATGCCCGGCCTGCATCGACCTCGATCCTTAGAAGGTTCGGCGAAACCGTCCGTTCCGAGAGGGAGCCGTGAACGAGAAATTGCCCGTATCGCATTGCTGGGAAGGATTGCCTATTTTGCGCCAACCAATCAATGGTGGGCAACAGGGAGATATCGACTTCGGGCGCCTTAATCCCACTTGCCCTTGCAGCATGCGCGACGGCATCCAAGATCGCGGTATGGTCCGGGCAATGCATCGCGAAGGCCGTAACAATCCAGGTTAAATTGCCCTCAACCTCAAAGGCCGAAACGCTATCAACCAGATCCTCAATTGAATCAGCTACCAGCAAGGCGTCATCCTTCGGCGCCTCTATAGACACTTGCCAAACCCGGTTCATGTGCGTGCGACGAAACTGGCGACGACCCTCTTTTCACCCGCCTTGTCGAAAGTAATATGCAGTTTGTCGCCGTCAGCCGTTATGATGGTGCCCATCCCGAATTTCTGATGGAAAACCCTGTCCCCGGGCGAGAACCTGCTCAATTCTATCCGATCCACCGGATAGCCATCTCCATCCAACACGGGAGCAATAGCCTCAACCACCCTGCGGCGTCGGCGATAGCTGGGTCCATTCCGTGATCGCGAGGTACCGAATTCTCCTGATGAAGCAGACATCTCGTTGTTGTCCCAATCATCTTCGAAGGATCCGGTCCACGTCGATCGGCCTCCCCCATAAAGTCCAGTCTCAGACAGCGCTTCCACATGCTCGGCCGGCAACTCATCCAAGAAACGTGACGGTATGGCACTTTGCCAATTACCGTAAAGGCGGCGGTTAGCCGCAAAACTGATTTCCAAAGCCTTGCGCGCACGCGTGAGCCCAACATAAGCGAGCCGCCGCTCCTCCTCGAGGCCCTCAGCTCCGTTGTCGTCCAACGCACGCTGATTCGGAAACACGCCTTCTTCCCAGCCAGGCAGAAAGACCACGTCGAATTCAAGTCCCTTAGCGGCATGCAATGTCATCAGGCTTACCTGGTCGCCATCAATCGCGTCGACATTCTCCATAACCAGAGAGATATGCTCCAAGAACCCGCCCAGATTCTCGAACTCCTCGAGCGCGCTGACCAGTTCCTTTAGGTTCTCCAGCCGTCCCGGCGCTTCCGGTGACTTGTCTGCCTGCAACATTGCAGTATAGCCGGACTCATCCAGCACCATGCCAGCGAGTTCTGCATGATCTTCGGTCTCGAGCATGCCTCGCCAGCGATAAAAATCGTCGACCAGCTCGGCCAGAGTGCGCCTCGCCGCTGGCCGCAATTCATCGGTTTCTAAAATGCGGCTGATCGCAACCCACAATGAAATTTGATCGGCCCTAGCGAGATGGTGGACCGCTTGCAGACTGGCCGCACCAATACCACGTTTTGGCTTATTGACGATTCGCTCAAGCGCTAGGTCGTCGTCAGGTTGATGGATCACCCGGAGATACGCGATAGCATCACGGACCTCCATTCGTTCGTAGAAACGAGCGCCACCGATTACTTGATAGGGAATGCCCAGGGTGAGGAAGCGTTCCTCAAATTCGCGGGTCTGGAAACCAGCGCGCACCAGAATCGCCATTTCATTAAGAGGTATTCCCTTACGTTGGCGTGATTCAATTTCGTCAGCCAATAAACGGGCTTCCTCTTCCCCGTCCCACACGCCGCGTAACTTGATTTTCTCGCCTTCATTTCCTTGCGTCCAAAGCGTCTTGCCAAGCCGACCCTCGTTGTGCGCAATCAAACCTGAGGCAACCGCCAGAACCCGTGAAGTCGATCGGTAATTTTCCTCCAGTCGGATCACACAGGCACCTGGAAAGTGTGATTCAAATTTCAGTATATTGCCCACCTCAGCACCTCGCCAACCGTAGATCGACTGGTCATCATCGCCGACGCAACAAATGTTGCGTTTCTTCTGTGCTAACAACCGCAGCCAAAGATACTGGGCAACGTTAGTGTCTTGGTACTCGTCGACCAGAATATGGCTGAATCGGTCCTGATAGAGTTCCAGAACGTCCGGATTCTCCTTGAACAAGGTTAAGCAATGCAACAGCAGGTCCCCAAAATCGGCCGCATTTAGCACGAGAAGACGATTCTGATACTGTCGGTAGACTTCACGCATATGCCCAGCGGCGAGGTCACCAGTGTCACCGTAACTAATCTTATCCGGCGTCAGACCACGGTCCTTCCAGCGCTGGATCACCCCCGTCAGGACCCGTGCAGGCCACTTTTTGTCGTCGATCTTCTCGGCCTGCAGAATCTGTTTCAACAGACGCACCTGATCGTCGGCGTCCAAGATCGTGAAATTGCTTTGTAATCCTACCAATTCTGCATGCCGACGTAGTAGTCGTGCACAAAGCGCATGAAAGGTACCGAGCCAGACCTGCTCTGCCATCGGACCTATTATCGCCGACACTCTCTCCCGCATCTCGCGCGCAGCCTTGTTCGTAAAGGTCACCGCCAGCACCGACCAAGGCTTAGCCGCTCCACTGGCCAAAAGATGTGCAAGCCGGGTCGTCAGCACCCTCGTTTTGCCGGTGCCTGCGCCCGCTAACACCAGGACCGGGCCCTCCAGGGTCTTTACGGCCTCGCGTTGTGGCGGATTGAGACCGACGAGATACCTATCGATTAAAGGCGTATTGGTCGGACGTTCCAAGGGAGGGTTCTGATCTCCCACAATTGGATAATTTGACATAGTCCCATCATAGAGATTCGGCAGCCCAGGCAAAACTAATTGGACATAATTTACTAAAAATTTCTTAGTTTAGTTCTTCTGCCGTCGTCTAACGGTCCGTCAACTGGACCTTTCCAGGGTGATCGGTGGAGAACTTGAACGCCGATTGAGAAAAGTCGGTCGGGTTTCCAAGATGGAATGCAGTCGGCACCAAATTGAAGCGAGGTAAACTTCGCCATGAATGTCCGATAGACCTAATGTTCTTACGCACGCAAACCTTCGAGAGTGCGAGCATAGGCCTCTTCGGCACGCACCACATCGCGTTCGTGCAAGCAGCCCACAATGCGCCGGTCATCCGGACTTTCTAGAACGGCTATTAAGGAATCTTCCGTGGAGGAGAAAACTTGTATCATCTGGTCCAACTTATCGTTGCGATAAACATAACGTGAACGCGTGGTGACGAGATCCTCCACTGTAAATTCTTTGTCCTCACTATCGTCATACGCTCTCTCACCAAGGTCGGAGAGAACCAGACGGCCAAGGAAAGTACTGTTTTTCATGACAAAAACCTCGCCATGAGGAGCAATCAAGAGATTGCGTCGCAAGGCTGGCAACCCCTCACTTCCATCCATGATTAGGTGGTCTTCGCGCATCAACTCTCCAGCCCACGGGACGGAGAGACTGCCCACATCGTGGCCCCCCGTAAGGTCGACACCGTCTTGCGCAAGTGCGTGGAGAAAAAAGGAGGGTCCGTGCAATGTTCTGGCAAACACAGTGGCGAAAACCACTGCGATCAGCACGACGATGGTAAGCTTATAATCGCCCGTCAATTCGAAGACCATAAACGTAGTCGAAAGTGGCGCGCCTAGCGCCGCTGCAACAACCGCTCCCATTCCAGTGATTGTATAGGCTCCTAGCGAGCCTACAAATTCTGGGAATAGCAGGGTGGTTGCTCCGCCAAATGCGCCGCCAACCATCGCACCTATGAAAAGCGATGGGCTAAAGGCACCACCGGCTAGTCCCGAACCAAGACAAATAACCGACGCGATAAACTTTGCGATAGCCAGCGTCACCAGAATCTGAAATGTGTATTCCGCACCTAACGCCCGGTTGGTCGCCTCATATCCAACGCCAAGCACTTCGGGAAACTGGAGCGCCAACAATCCAACCAGGAGACCACCGATCGCCGGCGATGTCCAAACCGGTACCCTGAGACGTCGGTATATATTCTGGACCATCGGGACCAGGCGGATAAACGCTATCGCAACGAGCGACGCAACCACTCCTAGGAGAGCAAATGCTGGCATCTCCCAGAACGACGTAATGCCGAACTCAGCAATAATGAATTCCGGATGATCAGTTCGTGGGCAAAAAACACGCCGGCGATCGGTGCATTGAAGCAAGCGGCGACGCCAGCCGCGACGCCAGCACCCAACATTATCCGCATACCGTTGCGGTCAAGCCGAAACCAACCACCAAGCGTACTGCCAAGTGAAGCGCCGAGATGAACCACCGGCCCCTCGCGACCTACTGATGCTCCGCTGCCAATCGAGATAGCACTGGCAAGCGCCGCAAACACTCCGTCGCGGGTCGACATCCGCCCACCGTGAACGGCATTCGCCTCGATCGCCTGGGCCACGCCCGGGCAATAATGGCCTCGAAAGAAGAACTTGACCAACACTCCGCCAACGACTGGGGCGAGCACTACCCGCCAGTCGGGCAGCTTCGCGGCGAACGAAGCAACATGATCGGAAGCAAAACCTAGAAACACGATTCGGAAGAACTCGATACCCTCACGGAATAATATCGCACCAAGAGCAGCTACGACACCGACCCCCACGGCCAATACCGACAGTAGTAATTGTTGATCGGTGACCATCCGCAGCAATCGTGCGGTGATTCGACCATGTTGAGTGTCACCCATCGGCCGGAATCTGATCCTATTACACCAGCGAACCATCCATAATCTTTGTCCCCTTAGGAAGTTGGTTTCGTCCTCTTAGTCTGGGGACATAGAGCACTTCACCGGGGGGATTGATTGGTTTGATAATCGACCTTCCCCAGCGAAACTGAGAACAAACAATCGATAGTTTCGTCAAGTCAAAGTCACGGTTCGTGTTACACTTTTTGGTGTCTTTCACACCCATGGCCATACGGGTCTGCTTATAGGCCTCACGGGCGATAGCAGAGGAATCTGTGCAGGAAAGGACACCCCTCTAAAAGGGGTCGGTGGTAGAACTTGTTAAATCGCTGATCCTTGTTGGCCGTGATCTCATTCTGCTGGCGCATGTTTAAGTTGGAAACGTTCTGCAAGATGCGCCATGCGAAGTGGCGCATTTTTGTCGGCCTCGTGTACTGATCCATAACCCTACTAAAGGTCTGTTTTACGTATTGGAGATCCAGTTCAACCGCTTCCATCTTACTCCACTCCAACTGGTTCTCGCCATAGCGACATTAGGGACGAATGCCAATGATTCGCCCCATTCGAGTCGGCCGGTCCAACCCCTTCGATTGAGCAACCATATTTTCGATTTTAGCGTACATTTCCATAGGAAAGGGTGCGGCCCGACGTATAGAGAGATCGACGTGTAAGATCATTAATTCATTAGTCGCCGCAAGGTAACCTTCCGCATCGTGATACATCGTATGAAAGACGTGCATCCGCTTCCGGTCAGCATCCACGACCAGTGTGTCGAACCGGAGCGGGTCCCCGTTTCCCACTTCGCGATCATAGGTCAAATGCGCTTCAAGCACGAACGTTGAAGCGTTCTCCCTTTGCCGGTAGTCCTCGCCAGCACCTATATGGTCCAATAGGGCATCGGTCGCTTTGTCGAACGCGACCCCATAGAAGCCCACATTCATATGCCCGTTGTAGTCGATCCACTCGGGCAGAACAGACAACTGGCAATTCGAGAATGGACTTGATCTCCGCATAATCTTAAGACTACCCCCGAACTATCACCGCTTAAAACCCAAGCGCGTGTGTTTTACATCCTGATCATGAACAACCCAGAGACCATGTTTTCCCCGCTCGCCGCCATCGGCCGTCATGGCACCCTAGTGATGCCGCTGGGTATTTTGCTCGGCCTGACCTTTCCGACTTTAGCCTACCTCATGCGGCCGGTCGCTGAACCCGTGGTCATAGTGATGTTGGCTTTATCAATCTACAGACTGGATCCGTCCTCCATTGTGGGTGCCATTCGCAATCCATGGACTATTTTGATCGCCTTGCTTGTTCTTCTGATATTGGTTCCCATGCTAGTCAATTCCGTTGGCCGACTGGCCGGACTGCCCGACGGACTGTTAATGATCCTTACGGCTTGGAGTGCCTGCCCACCGCTGGTGTCAGGCCCAGGACTAGCACTAATCATAGGTTTAGACGCGGCGGCGGCCCTTCTCTTGATGGTCGCGGCCACGGGTCTCTTCGCGCTCACTTTGCCAGCTATGCTGTCTATTCTGACCAGCGACGAGATCGTATTGGATCCGCTTGAGATGACCGTAGATCTGGTCATCCTGGTCGGTATAGGAACACTCGCCGGACAGGGGTTGCGTCGCTTTGTCGGCCCAACTTGGGCCGGTCAATCAGGGCCCGCGGCAGACGGATTGTTGGTGATCCTCATGCTTGTCTTCGCAATCACCGTGATGGGCGGATTGCACGATGCCTGGGCGGGCGCGCGACACCGGATCCCGCTAATTATTATGACCGCGTTTATAGCGAGTATCGGGCTTCAACTCTTAGCCGTTCTAGTTTTCGCGGCAATTCCGCGTCCCTTCGCGGGGACGATCGCTTTGGCGAACGGGAATCGAAATGTCGCAATTCTACTACCTACAATGACCACGGCCGCCGTCGATCAAATGTGGCTCTATCTTGCGGTGGTCCAATTCCCAATCTATATCCTTCCCGTCATCTCCAAACCGCTATACAAGAGATATTGTGACTAGCGACAGGCAGAAGTGACGAATAGACGAGCCGATTAAGGGCGCAATAGACATTGGTATCACCGAAAGTGATAACTTGGCCTCAGTTGCCGCGTCCTACAATCAACTGTCAACCGGTCCCAAAAAAAAGTAAGACATGGCTTGGAGACTGGCAGCGCCAGCTTCCCCTTTGAGACTGATTGGTTTCACGACCGTGGCCCGTTGACCTTTCCCGATACACTCCCTGAGCTTAGTAGTTCTGGGCGCAGGGGCCACCACCCAACCGACTCGGTGTACTTAATACTATGTGGAAATGCATGCCACCCACAAAAATGAATTATACCTAGCCTCACACGATGTCCTAGAAGGCTGGAAAACGAATCAGCAAGGCCGTCAGACTGCTCTGATCGAGGCGCTCAGCACCAAACAGGACTAAGTAATGGAACCACATTGCCCACTCTGTTAGTTCGTCTCCGGAGCTCAATCTCTGCCCCGTAATGGCAATACCCAACCCATTTGAGAGCTGGAAAAGTCTTCTGGGCAACAAAAGTGTGCAATTCTAGACCGCGATATTTTTGCAACAATATATTGCCACGCTGTTATACATTTTTGGCCATACTCTGGTCACCGTTGAGGTCATATGATAGTTGCTTACGGGGTGCGATATTTTTGGGTATTGTTAGTGTAACGCACAGGCATGGGAACAACGGTTTGCGAGGCCGAACTCCGTAATGCACAAGGCTTCTGAGGCGGGATCAGCCAGTAAACGTGGGACCCACGGGTCGGGATACGGGGCACAACACGTGACCAAACGGTTGAGAATCTTATCGACGGTTGGAGGTGCTGCGCTCTTAGCGTCATGTGCGTCTGCCTCTTCTGATCAACCGCAAGAGATACACGACCCGATCGAACCCGTTAATCGAGTGATCTTCACGGTTAACGACGTCTTGGATCAGGTGGTGTTTAGGCCGGTCTCCTTTGTCTACAAGGAAGCGGTGCCGCCGCCTGTTCGCGACGTCGTGCGGAATTTCCTACGCTGGCTTAAATCTCCGGTAATCCTGGCCAACGATATGATGCAAGGCGATTTCGAACATGCGAAAGTGACTTCGACCCGGTTTCTGGTTAACGGTACGATGTTGGGCCTAGTCGATGCCGCCGACGGTCTGGGACTGCCATATCGCCAGGAGGATTTTGGTCAAACCCTAGGTGTACACGGAACGACGGAGGGCGCTTATTTGATGCTCCCGTTGCTAGGGCCATCCAACGTGCGTGATACCGTTGGCCTCGTGGTGGACCATTTCATTGATCCGTTCACCTATTTGGGAGAGCGGGACTTCCGTCTGGTCTTCAATATTTCGCGTCGGGTCACCGACGCTGTTGATTTCAGAGCGGAAAATTTCGACCAGATAGACGACCTACGCTCCGATTCTCTAGATTTTTATGCCAGAGTGAGAGCAATTTATAATCAGCAGCGCAAATCTGCGATCAACAATGGAATCGTTCCCCTGGATGATAAAATGCCGGATCTCTCAGAGGATTTCGACCGGCTGGCGCCGATCCCAGAAGCGGCCTTGCCACACAACGACAAAACGCTGAGCAATAACTAGGCAGTGCCCGCGATGTCCAGGCTACGCGCATTTCTATTTCTCCTGCTAGTCCCCGCCGCGCCTGCCGGCGCGGCAGCCGCCGCAAACGACGGCGAGCGTGCAGAGACATTCATCAACCGACTAAGCTCCCAAGCACTGGAGATAGTCACCAATAGGGAAATGAACCGCGAAGTTCGGCGTAAGAAATTCGCTGAATTGTTGAACCGGGACTTTGACATGGCCTGGATCGGTCAATTCGTTCTAGGGCGAAATTGGAACCTAGCCACACCCGAGCAACGCAAAGAATATCTGTCCCTATTCGCAAACATCATCGTCTACACGTATTCCAAGCGCTTCGACGACTACAACGGCCAGAAAATTCGCGTCACTGGGCATCAGATGGGGAAACGGAAATACGTCTTCGTAAAGTCCCAGATATTCGATCCCGAACGATCTAGTTCAACCATTAATGTGATTTGGCGCCTGCTACCGCGCCAGGGATCATACAAGATCGTAGATGTCGTCATCGAAGGGATCAGCATGGGCGTGACCCAGCGCAACGAATACAACTCAGTAATTCAGCGTGCCGGCGGCAAGATCGATGCCCTAATCGATGCCATGCGCCAAAACCTTGACAAGCTACGTTCAAATATTTGAACCGTTAGTCGGTGTTCCCGCCACTAAGTTGGTCGTTCTGAAAATCACTATTTGACGCACCTTAAAATCATGCGAAGGACAAGCCAATCCAGGGATTACGATAGATACGAACTGCCTCAGTTCCTTACGATAGGTTTGTACTTGATCCGGTGCGGTTGGTCCGCCTCAGCACCAAGGCGGGCTCGACGATCCTCTTCGTAGGCTTGGTAGTTGCCCTCGAACCATTCCACATGGCTATCGCCCTCGAACGCAAGGATGTGCGTAGCAATTCGGTCCAGGAACCATCGGTCATGAGTGATCACCGCAGCACAGCCCGCGAATTCCAGAAGAGCCTCCTCTAGCGCACGAAGCGTGTCGACATCGAGATCGTTGGTCGGTTCATCAAGTAGAATCAGATTAGCACCGGACTTCAAGACCTTAGCTAAGTGCACTCGGTTACGCTCACCTCCAGAAAGATGTCCCACCTTTTTCTGCTGGTCAGAGCCTCTGAAGTTAAATAATCCGCAATAGGCTCGGCTTTGCATCTTACGCTTTCCAAGCTCTATCTCCTCCTGGCCCTCCGAAATTTCCTCCCACACAGTTGCGTCAGCCCGCAAAGCATCGCGCGACTGGTCAACATAACCAAGTTGCACAGTATCACCGACGCGGAAGGCACCGGAATCCGGCGAATCATGACCAGTAATCATGCGAAACAGCGTCGTCTTTCCAGCACCGTTGGGACCGATAACCCCGATGATCCCGCCTGGAGGCAGTTTAAAAGACAGATCGTCGATCAAGAACCGGCCTCCGAACCCTTTCGAGAGTTGGTCCGCTTCGATCACAAGGTCGCCCAACCTCGGTCCTGCCGGAATGACAATCTGAGCTGTCTGCCCCGACTTCTCCCCGCTCTGATCAAGCAAATCCTCATATGCCGTCAAGCGTGCCTTGCTCTTGGCTTGACGCGCGCGATGTGAGGAGCGCACCCACTCGAGTTCTTGGTTAAGGGCGCGAATCCGCGCGACCTCCTGACGCCCCTCCTGATCTAGTCGCTTCTTCTTCTGCTCCAACCAACCCGAGTAATTGCCCTCATACGGAATTCCACGGCCACGATCGAGTTCCAGAATCCAGCCGGCCACCTCGTCAAGAAAATAGCGGTCATGGGTGACGGTCACCACGGTTCCCGGGAAATCGTGGAGAAAGCGTTGCAGCCAAGCTACCGACTCGGCATCCAGGTGGTTTGTGGGCTCGTCGAGCAGCAGCATATCAGGCTTGGAAAGCAACAACCGGCACAGCGCGACCCGACGTTTCTCCCCACCGGACAGCGGATCGACTAACGTTTCTCCCGGTGGTAAACGCAGCGCGTCCATGGCAATGTCCACCATGCGGTCTATGTCCCAGGCATTAGCAGCGTCGATCTTCTCCTGAAGATCGGCCTGTTCACCAAGCAAATCTTCCATCTCCTCCTCGGTCAACTCTTCGCCAAATTTCGCGCTAACCTCGTTGAAGCGATCGAGCAAAGCCTTAGTCTCTCCAAGCCCCTCGAGAACCACATCCTGAACCGTCTTGCCCGCTTCAAGTTCAGGCTCCTGCGGCAGATACCCAACCTTAACACCATCGGCTGG